>CAXSEW010000634.1:0-2555 GCA_964236185.1 uncultured Nakamurella sp.
GTCCCTGCGAACCGAAGAAGGGACCGAAACGGTGAAAACGACGGCCGCGACAACCGTCACCAAGGAGCGGCAGACAATGAAGCTGTCGCAGGTCCACGTCGGCGACGTGGTCCGGGTGGGTGTGCCGCGTTCCTCCGACGGCGCGGGCCCTGCCGCCGCTGCTGGGACCGGGACGGTCACGGCCGACCGGATCGAAGTGGCGCTGCCGATGTTGACCGGTCGGGTGACCGCGGTGCACCCCGGTGGCTACACCATCACCGGACCGGACGGGCAACTCCTCACCGTCACCACCACCCTCGCCACCCGCTACTACAGCGGGTCATCGACAACCACGGCGGCGTCGGTAAAGGTCGGCAGCCACATCGTCGCCGAAGGCGCACAGAATAGCATGACGACACTGACCGCAGACCTGATCACCGTGGCCGACGCCGCGGGAACCAGATTCGGCCAGCACGGCCCAGGCCACTGATTCCACCAAGCGCCCAGCCGAAGGCGACCCAGGTGTTCGACCACGTCCAAATCGCCACCATCGGACGGATCGCCGACTGGTCGAGTAGTCCAGCTGCAGCCCCGCGCTTGAAACCTCACGAGGAACAGAGCAGCACCGCCGGAGACGAGTGGGGCTATGACTGCGGCTGCCTTTAAGCGGGGATTTGCGACGAGGATGTCGCTCAGCTGGGCGGGCGGTTCGGCATCAATGGGCAGCGGCACGGCCACGCTCCACCGGACCCACGCATCGGTTGTCTGGGCATTGATAGTTGTCCGTTGCCGTCAGTGCACTCGCTCGGATCAAGAACGCGAACGATGGCATGCCAGCGGTGGTGCTGTCGAGCCAGTGGTGAACAAGACCCAGTCCACGTCGGGGAGGGCGGATCGACGGGACTAGATTGAAGGTGATCAAGAGGTCCTTGGTCGAACCACCCGCTCCCCTGTAGGTGTGACGGTCACCGCCACCCGGCGGTGGATGGGCCCTGTGGGGTTTCCGGGGCTGCTGATTCCAAGCGGACCCGGCGCCCCGTTCAGCAACGACGGCGGGTCGGGGGCCGCCGGGCTACTGAACGGCGCGCCGAACGCTGTTAGTTCGGTGCTGCGCCGGCGTTGGATCGGCGCGTCTGTAAATTGGATGAGTCGCGTCTCTGCGAAGGAGGAAAGAAACCTCACTCCGGCGCAGTTTGGGCGTCGCTCCCTCCGACCCAGCGAAGAGCACCACCGACGGCACGGGTTGCTGCGAAGGCAGGCCCACGGGTCCGGGAAAATCGGCGTGTGCAATGGCTGGAACCGGAACACGACCAGAAAGCAGGAGACATGGTTGGACGGAGCGCACGCAGGTTCGGTGCCGGCAAGGCGCTGATGTCGTTGTCCGCGGTGTGGGGTGCGGTGGGTCCTTACGTCTTCGACTGGAACGAGACGCACATCTACAACCCGACCTGGCCTCCGCACGCCAAGTTCCACAACGCGCAGACGATGAGCCTGGGCGTTGGTCTGGGCGTGGCCACCTTGCTGCAACTGTGGCGCCCGGCCCAATCAACCGCCCAGGCCAGGACCGCTCTTGACGGGGCGGCGGTGTCGGCCGTCCTCTACTGGCTGACGCAGATCTCGGCGCTGGCCTACCCGGGCTCCAAGGCCGTCGATCCGCCCGGAACCAAGTTCTGCCCACAGGCTGCTGGTGCGGCGCCTTCACTGGCCGCGGTGGCGATCGGGTACGGACTGGAGCGGCGCCGACTGCGCTGACAGCTACCTGTCGACCGCCCGCCATAATTCGTTTCCCAGGGGTTCACTGCGTCCTGAGGCACCCACCCTTTTTCCCACCGACCACTGTCGGCCCAAAACGCGGGTGTCGCTGCCGTAGAGCCGCAGATGCACTGTGAACCGAAGCAAACAACCAAGATATTGATTTACTGCTGCCGGTTACCTCTACTGAAAGTGCTAAATAGTTCGGCTTTGGCTCTGCGATGATTGCTACATGTAGCTTCCAGGAGGTGCGATGTTAGGGGCAAAAAAGTTCTGGGCATTGCCAGGTTTGGTGCACCTCGACGGCCGAACGGTCGCCTGATGTACAGAACGTTGGCTACGGGTCAGGCGTAGTCGGTAGATGGCGGTTGCCCGCGGACATGGAACGAAGCGGATTCGTCGCGGCTGGGCGCCGACGGAACGTAGGGCCGCCCCTACTCAGTACGCGGCTGAAGACGAACGGGTTGTGATCAGCGACTGAACCGGTGTGGTGCGTCCGCGTCGTTGAATGACGATAGGACGGCATCCCAGTCCGGGTCGCATATTGCATCGGATGCAGGGACTCCGGGGCCAGGGCGCCTGCTGTGGACGTTACCCAACGGCTGGTCCTCCTGCAGTCGTACACGTGCGTGGTGAAGATCGGTCTGGAAGCTGACGCGGTCGGGCATTTCTGGTGGGTAGCGTCATGTTCATGATCACAGCTACTGGTTTGACGATGAGGTATGGCGAGAAGACCGTCGTTGACGGGTTGAACTTCGATCTCCGCCCGGGGGTGGTCACCGGGTTCCTGGGCCCGAACGGTGCCGGGAAGTCCACCACGATGA
>CAXSEW010000635.1:0-2551 GCA_964236185.1 uncultured Nakamurella sp.
GCTCGCCCGGCGCGTGCTGCCGGGCGGCGTGCTGGCGAGGTCGGCAAGCCCGATACCGCGGCCTGCGGCCGAGTACCCCGCCGACACCGGAAGCGTCGTCCACTTGTCCTCGCCGGGGATCCGCAGCTGGACGTCGCCCTCGAAGCGGTTGGGGTCCGGTACCGCGAGAGTGCCGAGCGTGCCATGAATCTCGATATTCGAGGAATGGGTGGCGACAGCGTCGAAGCTCATCACGATCGTCGACAGCGCACCGGTGGCATGAGTCAGGATGCCGGTGACGTGGGTATCGATGTCGACCGGCACCGTGCTTCCCTGCCGCGGCCCCGAGCCGATGGTGCGGATCGATCTGGTGCGGCTGGAAGCGCCGACAACACTGGTCACCGGTCCGAGCAAGGTCACCAGTGCTGAAAGATAGTAGGGCCCCATGTCCAGCAGCGGGCCGCCACCCGGTTGGTAGTAGAAGTCCGGATGGGGATGCCACCGTTCGTGGCCGGGGGTGACCATCGTTGCCGACGCGGCGATCGGTTGACCGATCAGGTTGTCGTCGATCGCGCGGCGGGCGGTCTGGATTCCGGTGCCCAACACCGTGTCCGGCGCGCAGCCGACGACGACCCCGGCCGCGGCCGCAGCCGTCATCACCTCCCGGGCCTGTGCCGTGTCCAGGGCGAGGGGTTTTTCGCCGTAGACGCTCTTCCCGGCAGCGATGGCTTGCAGTGCAATACCGGCGTGTGCGACCGGAATCGTCAGATTCAGCACCAGATCGACGTCCGGCGAGGCCAACAACTCGGGCACGGTGCAGCTGTGCACACCGACTCGTTCTTCGGCGACCGCGGCGGCCCGGGCCGGGTCGATATCGGCGACCGCCACCAGTTGGACCGACTCGAGACCGTCGATCGTCTTCAGGTACTGGGCGCTGATGGTCCCGAGACCGATGATGCCGATGTTCAGCGGCTGGCCCATAGCAGACCCCTTTCGATGATCGTCCGGACGTTTGCATCGCGCAGGATGTCGACCCGGTGGCCGGCGGTTGTCACGAAGATCCGACCCTCACCCCACTGCCTGGTCCAGATCGCCGGCGACACCACTGGTCGCGTCCACGGGTCCCACTCCCGCGCTTTCTGCGTGGTCGTCGCCAGCACGTCGATGTAGGAATCGGACAGCACCCAGTACTGCTCGGTGACCATGTCGAAATCCCCGATCCCGGCCGTGATGGGATGCGCGGCCGCGGCCGGCAACATGTTGACGGTGTAGGGCACGTAGTTGTCCGATTGAGCGCCGATGAGCTCGTCGGGATGTTTCCCGGGATGACAGGCGAACTGCCCCCCGATCAAGTGCAGGTAGTCGGCGGTGTTGCGGTAGGAATCTGCAATTCCTCCGTGCCAACCGGCCAGCCCGGTCCCCGCGGCGACGGCCGCCCGCAACCCTTCACATTCGTTTTTCTCGATGGTCGACATCGTCACGCACTGCAAGATCAGGTCCACACCGTTCAGGTAAGCCGCGTCGGCATAGACCCTCGGCGAATCCTCGACTCGCACGTCGTAACCCGACGCCTCCAGGAAGGGAATGAACTCGTCGGTGGCCTCTACGGGTTGATGACCGTCCCAGCCGCCCCTGACGACCAGGGCGTTCTTGTTTTCAGGCATGACTTCCTCTACTGGACTTGGAAGGCTACGGAAGGACGGCCTTCGCCCCGATGGTGTGCTCGGGTCGGCTGTCACAGCAACACGCTGGCAACGCTCGATCGGCACAGCCGACCATGGAGGAAGGCGTTGGGGGTACGACCAAGCCTCGACTGGTAGCAGTTGACCGCGCGCTGGCCTCCACCGGTCGAGGTTCCAGCAAGCAGCTTGGCTGCCGACCCCAACACACTAGTAGGCGCCGGCCCAGACACCTATGTGAGGTGGCCGGTCCTCTGCGGCTGCGATGATCCGACGACATGCTAGGCCCGGGATCTCGAGCGTGCGCACCGCATCAGCGCGGCCTGTTGCTCTGGCAGGTCGGCGCAGAACTGGTGGCGGAATTTGACCGGGGTGATGAACAGGTCCTTGCCGCCACGGGCCAGTGGTGTGAATTGGCGTTTCATTGGTCGTCGGGCTAATGGCTGGGGATGCGGTAGCGGTGTTCGGGCCGGCCGGTGGCGCCGTAGGTCAGCTCCAAGGTGACCATCTTTCGGCGTTGCAGTTCGGAAAGGTAGCGCTGCGCGGTCGGGCGGCTGATGCCGACCGCCTGTGAGACGGTCGTCGCTCCGATCGGTTTGGCTGCTCCGCGTACAACATCCAAGATTTTTTCCATCGTCGGGGAAAGGCCGGATGACCTGGACCGGTCCGCCGGGGGTGGCCGGAGCAGGTTGAACAAGGAGTCGACGGCGGCCTGGTCGGCTGGTCCGGTGTCGCCGGTGCTCAGCTGTTCCCGCCAGGCGCGGTAGGCGGTGAGTTGATCCCGTAGTTGCGCGAATCCGAATGGTTTGACGAGGTAGTAAACGGCGCCCAGGCTCATCGCGGCTCGTACGGTGGTGACGTCGCGGGCTGCGGTGATGAAGATGGTGTCCGGC
>CAXSEW010000636.1:0-2550 GCA_964236185.1 uncultured Nakamurella sp.
CGTAGAAGCCGACCAGGCTGACGGCGAAACCGGTCAGCGCTATCCCGGCGAGGCCGGCCGGCACGATCGGCAGCAGCAGCGCCGCACCGACCGCGACCTCGCTCACGGCGAGCACCTTGGTGAAGACGGTCGGGGACAGCTTCTCCAGAGGCGGGTACGCGCCGACGGCCATCCCGTGGATGCCGCCGGCCGTGGCCTCGTCCGCCTTCAGCTTGCCCAGACCGGAATTGAGGATGAATGCGCCGGTGACGATCCGGCCCGGCGCACGACGGAGTTTGGCGGCAAGTGACATGACTGCTCCTTCGGTGCAGGCGTGGTGACCTGGTCAGCTTGGCACACCGGAGCCCGTTACTTCTGGTCGGATGGCTGCCGCAAACCGGCAGACCCCATGATTGGTGTGCAGATGCTGGGTCGGTCCCGCTCGGCGGCCGCACTCGCGAACGGAGCAACACCGATGACGACGACGACAGCAGTGATGGCCGCGGCCGACGCCGCCGGCGGGTTCAGCTGGAAGACGCTGCTGACCTTTGTCGGCGCCGCGGTGCTGTTGGCCTTCTTCTCGAGCCTGGGCATCCTCGCCCGCATCCGCGATCGCCGGATCGAACAGCGCAAGGAGGCCCAGCTGGCCCGCGAGCGGCAGCAGCGAACGACGCTCGACGGGCCTGGTGATGCCGCCGGCTCGACCGATAGCTGAGGGCCGCCGGGCTCAGCTGCTGAGATACCCGACGAACTGGCCGATGGCGAACGTCACCAGCATCGCCAGTGCGCCGCCGCCGACGATCCGGGCGACGGCCCTGCGTACCTGCGCGCCACCGAGTCGGGCGCTGAGAGTTCCGGTCAGCGCCAGCGCGACGAGCACGCCCGCGAAGGTCACCGGGATCCGGGCGCTCGGCGCCGGCAGCAGGATCGCCAGCAGCGGCAGCAGCGCACCGAGGCTGAACGAGACCGCCGACGCGAACGCGGCCTGCCACGGGTTGGTCAGCGCGTCCGGATCGATGTGCAGCTCGATGTCGACGTGCGCGGCGAACGCGTCGTGCGCCGTCAGTTCCTCCGCCACCAGCTGCGCGGTCCCGGCGCTCAGCCCCTTCGCCTGATACATCTGAGCCAGTTCGGCAAGTTCCTCTTCCGGCATCTCGGCGAGTTCGCGTCGTTCCTTGTCCAGCAGGGCCCGTTCGGTGTCCCGTTGCGTGCTCACCGAGACGTATTCGCCGAGCGCCATCGATACCGCGCCGGCGATCAGGCCGGCGATGCCGGCGGTGAGGATCGGGTTCCTGCTGGTCGTCGCCGCGGCCACCCCGATCACCAGACCAGCTGTCGACACGATGCCGTCGTTCGCGCCCAGCACGCCGGCGCGCAGCCAGTTGAGCCGGGCGGACAACCCGGCCGAGTGCGGTTCCGTGCCGTGGCCGGCGGCATCCTCGACCGCCGCGTCGGCAGGCTCGTCCGGCGTGTCCGGGCGGTCGGACCCGGCTCGAATCTGGGGAATGGTCACCGGTCAACGGTAGGGGAGCAGGGCAGGTCGCCGCCAGCAACCACAGCCTTGCCTTCCTCCGCAGCGCATCCAGCGGCGCCCTGCCGGGCGTAAACCTGAAGTCAGCTTCACCACCGACGGAAGGTTCCCGCAATGAGACGTCTACTCGCCGCAGTCGGAGCAGCAGGACTGGTGGCAGCCAATGTGCTGCTGCTGGGCGGAACGGCTTCGGCCGCAGCCGCGGACACTGCCAGCGTCAGCGTTGTGCACGGCATCCCGAACACCCCGGTCAATGTCTTCGTCAACGGCAAATCCACGTTGGCCGACTTCAAGCCACTGACCGTTGCCGGCCCGCTGGAGCTGCCGGCCGGCAGCTATGACGTGACGGTGTTCCCGGCGTCGGACACGGCCGGCACCGGCACCCCGGTGATCGAGGCGTCGGCGACCGTCAAGGCCGGTGACAACGTCACGCTGGTGGCGCACCTGACCGCCGACGGCAAGCCAACCCTCACCCCCTACGCCAACGACCTGTCCGCGATGCCGGCCGGAATGGCCCGGCTCGTCGTCCGTCATGACGCCGCGGCACCCGCCGTCGACGTCCGGGCCAACGGCGCGGTGGCCTTCGCCGGCCTGGTGAACCCGAAGGAGGCGTCCGCCGATCTGGCGCCCGGGACGATCAGTGCCGACGTGACGCTGGCCGGCACCGACACCGTGGCCATCGGCCCGGCCGACGTGACCCTCACCGAGGGCACCGAGACGATCGTGTACGCGGTCGGTTCCGCCGCCGACAAGACGCTGGGCGTCGTCGTGCAGAACATCGCGGGCCTGAATTCGGCACCCGGTGGCGTGCCCGCCGGTACCGGTGGCCAGCTTGCGGACAGCTTCGGCCAGCCGGGCTGGGTGGCCGCCATCGCGGCCTTCGGCGTTGCTGTCGCGGCAGCCGGCGGATTCGCGTTGCGCTCGGGCCGTCGCCGGACCTCCGGCGTCTGACCCGCATCATGAACCGACGACGGGCAGTGACACCCAGGCGAATGCCTGCGGTGTTGCTGCTCGTCGTCGGCGTTCTGCTGGCCGTCGGT
>CAXSEW010000637.1:0-2526 GCA_964236185.1 uncultured Nakamurella sp.
GCGAGCGCGGCGAGGTGACGGGCGGAGGGATTCGACCGCTTGCCCGTGCGCAGTTGGCTCAGATACGCGGCCGACACCGGAGGCCCGGATTGCGAGATCTCCCAGGCGGCCGTCTCGTTGTTCCACAACTCGGTGGTACCGGGCCGGTTGACGGTGCGAAACAGCTCGTTCAGCCGATCAGCCAGGCCGGGCATACCGGACTCGGTTGCCCTCAACGCAGGGGTCCTCTCTGCTCGGCCCCCCGGATGACTTTCGCTCACTATGGCACGCGAGCCGTCGGAACGGCAGCCCCTTGAAGCGACGATTCCGCTGCGAGTAGGTGGTTGTGCAGGTAGCGGGCGCAATGCCGCCGCTCTTCTGGCGGTGAACAAGGTCGACAGCATCCAGCCCGGAGCGGCCGTTCGCCCCACTGTCGGGGTCAGCACGCACAATGGCCGGGTGACCACGAGCCAGGAACGGGCGACACGGGTGGAGCGGCAGCCGGCGCCGACAGCCGCCCCGCCGCCGGCCGCCTCGCTCGACCGGTTCTCCCCACTGGTGCGGGAGTGGTTCACGGCGAGCTTCGCCGAACCGACGCCCGCCCAGGCCGGTGCCTGGGACGCGATCGGCCGGGGCGAGAACACCCTGGTCGTCGCGCCGACCGGCTCCGGCAAGACGCTCGCCGCGTTCCTGTCGTCCATCGATGCGCTGGTGGCGGCGCCGCCGGCGGCAGCCGGAGCGCGAAAGTGCACCGTCCTGTACCTCTCTCCACTGAAGGCTCTCGCTGTCGACGTGGAACGCAACCTGCGGTCGCCGCTCGTCGGCATCGGCTCGCTGGCCGCCCGGCGCGGAGTATCTGCACCGGAGATCTCGGTGGCGGTGCGGTCCGGTGACACGCCGTCGGGTGATCGACGCGCGTTCGCCAAGGACGGCGCCGACATCCTGATCACCACGCCGGAATCACTGTTCCTGCTGCTCACCAGCCGGGCCCGGGAGATGTTGAGCGGCGTCACGACGGTCATCGTCGACGAGGTGCACGCGGTAGCAGGTACCAAGCGGGGGGCCCACATGGCCGTCTCGCTGGACCGTCTCGACGCGCTGCTGGACCGTCCGGCGCAGCGCATCGGGTTGTCGGCCACGGTGCGGCCGATGGAGGAGGTCGGCCGGTTCCTGACCGGCGGCCGGCCGGTCACCTATGTCCGCCCGGTGTCGACCAAGGTCATCACCGTCGAGGTGGTGGTGCCGGTGCCCGACATGTCGGCGCTGGGTGAGCCGACCGGCGACCTGACCGGGGCTGCGGCCGGCGAAGCACCGCGCACCTCGATCTGGCCTCATGTCGAGGAGCGGGTCGTCGACCTGATCCTGTCGCACCACTCCACTATCGTGTTCGCCAACTCCCGGCGGCTGGCCGAGCGGTTGACCGCCCGGCTGAACGAGATCTATGCCGAGCGGCAGGCCCTGGCCGGTGCGGCCGAGAACGAACCCGAGGACGAGGCCTCCGGCGGCAATGTGTCGGGTCCACCGGCGCAGGTGATGGCGCAGTCCGGCGCTTCCGCTGGTGCTCCGGCGGTGCTGGCCAGGGCGCACCACGGATCGGTGTCGCGCGAGCAGCGGTCGCTGATCGAGGACGCGCTGAAGACCGGCCGGCTGCCCGCGGTGGTGGCCACGTCGTCGCTGGAACTCGGCGTCGACATGGGCGCGGTCGACCTGGTCATCCAGGTCGAGTCCCCGCCGTCGGTGTCCAGCGGCCTGCAGCGGATCGGCCGGGCCGGTCACCAGGTCGGCGCCCCCAGCCACGGCGTGATGTTCCCGAAGTACCGGGGCGATTTGATCTCCTCCGCGGTGGTCGCCGGCCGGATGAAGACCGGGGCCATCGAGGCACTGCGGGTGCTGCTGAACCCGTTGGACATCGCGGCGCAGCAAATCGTCGCTATCTGCGCAATGGACAGCATCACCGTGGACGAACTGCACGAGTTGCTCCGTCGGTCGGCGCCGTTCGCGGCCCTCGGCCGTGGCGCCCTGGAAGCGGTACTGGACATGCTGTCCGGCCGCTACCCGAGCGAGCAGTTCGCGGAACTGCGGCCCCGGCTGACCTGGGACCGGGTCACCGGCGAGCTGACCGGGCGGCCGGGCGCCCAACGGTTGGCCGTCACCTCCGGCGGCACGATCCCCGACCGCGGCATGTTCGGCGTCTTCCTGGCCGGGGGTGACGGCCCCGGTCGACGCGTCGGCGAGCTCGACGAGGAGATGGTCTACGAGTCGCGGGTCGGCGACGTCTTCGCCCTCGGCTCCAGCTCCTGGCGCATCCTGGAGATCACCCACGAGCAGGTGCTGGTGGTGCCGGCGCCGGGAGTCCCGGGGCGGCTGCCGTTCTGGAAGGGCGACAGCCTGGGCCGGCCGGCGGAGCTGGGCCGGGCGCACGGGGAGTTCGTCCGCGAGATCGGCGCAATGCCCGTGGACGACGCGCAGCGACGGCTCGCCGCCGACGGGCTGGACGGGTTCGCCGCCGACAACCTGATCGCCTACCTGCAGGAGCAGCGCGCCGCC
>CAXSEW010000638.1:0-872 GCA_964236185.1 uncultured Nakamurella sp.
TCCGTCACGGTGCCGGCCGGAGGTTTTTCCAGCAGCACATGCTTGCCCGCCGCCGCCCGGACGTACGCGATCGATCGGGAAGTCGCCGCTGCGCAGCAGATCCGGCGCTACGGGTTTCATGGAACCTCGCACCAGTACGTATCCCAGCAGGTGGCCGTCGCACTGGGCCGCGACCTGACCGACCTCAACCAGATCGTCCTGCACCTGGGTAACGGAGCATCGGCCTCGGCGATCCGCGGCGGCGCAGCGGTGGAGACGTCGATGGGACTGACACCGCTGGAGGGCCTGGTGATGGGTACCCGCAGCGGCGATCTCGACCCCGGAGTACTGCTCTACCTGCTCCGGACCGGCGGCCTTGATGTCGACCAGCTGGACGCGCTGTTGAATCGGCAGTCCGGGCTCCAGGGGATGGCCGGGGTCAGCGACTTCCGGGACCTCACCGGTCTGATCGACGACGGGAACGACGACGCGGCGCTGGCGATGGACGTCTACTGCCACCGGGTACGCAAGTACATCGGCGCCTACCTCGCTGTTCTCGGCCGGCTGGACGTCCTGACCTTCACCGCGGGCGTCGGCGAGAATGCGCCGGCGGTGCGCGCGAAGATCGTCGAAGGACTGACCGGTCTGGGCATCTCCATCGACGCCGAACGAAACCTCGTGCGCAGCAGAGAATCTCGCATCATCTCACCGCCCGGTTCGCCGGTGACCGTGATGGTGGTCCCGACCAACGAGGAACTGGCCATCGCCCGTGCGGCGGCAGCCCTGGTCGCCGCCGGCTGAGCTCTTGGTCGCCGGTCGGTGCGGCGGCTGTCGCGGACCGCGCTACTACTGTCGCGGACGTCCGCTCGACTGCCGTCCCAGCCGGTGGCGAC
>CAXSEW010000638.1:972-2512 GCA_964236185.1 uncultured Nakamurella sp.
CGCCCATGGCGGCGCGCTACTACTGTCGCGGACGTCCGCTCGACTGCCGTCCCAGCCGGTGGCGACCGCCCATGGCGGCGCGCTACTACTGTCGCGGACGTCCGCTCGACTGCCGTCCCAGGAGGCCGCCATGTCCCTCGATCGCCCGATCGCGCCCGACCCCTACGAGCTGCTGCCGGCCGTTGGTTCGTTCTCCGTCGCCAGCACCGACATCTCGGCCGGCGCTCCGATCGCCGGCACCTTCGCCGGCGGCTCCGATAACCTCTCGCCGCAGCTGAGCTGGTCCGGTTTCCCCGCCGAGACGCAGAGTTTTGCGGTGACCTGCTTCGATCCGGACGCGCCCACCCCGAGCGGATTCTGGCATTGGGCGGTCACCGGGCTGCCAGCCTCCACCACGGAGCTCGGACAGGGCGCCGGCGCCGGGTCGGGGCTACCGGCGGGGGCGATTTCGCTGCGCAACGACGCCGGGCAGGCCGGCTACACCGGACCCATGCCGCCGCCGGGCGACCGCGCCCACCGGTACTACTTCGTCGTGCACGCGCTGGACGTCCCAGCGCTCGAGGTCGACGACAGCGCCGCGCCGGCCTACCTCTCGTTCAACCTGGTGTTCCACACCCTCGCGCGGGCGATCCTGGTCGGCACCTACCAGGTCGCCGGGTGAATCTTCGCGGGCGTGAGCTGGGCCGCCTGCGACCGAGGCCATCGCAAAATATCGTCGGATGAAAACAAGACAGCATATCGCCATCGTGTTGTTATTCGACGACATGAAGGTGTTCCGGTAGCGCTGTTGTCAAATGCCGACAACTCCTTCGGATCATCACATGGCTCAGCAGGGACCAGCAATCCGCAGCGCTGCAGCGCTCGGACGTGTCATCCGCCGTAAGCGCCAAGCGCGCGGACTCACCCAGGCCGACCTGGCGACAGCCAGCGGCGCAACCCGCCAAGCGCTGCTGAACCTCGAAGCCGGCCACGAAACCCAGGCGCTGCGTGGGGTTTTCGACCTGTTGGCGACCTTGGGCGTCGAGCTGACGACCCGCGACTCCTGTCCTAGACGAGGACGACGTAGCGCGGATGATCGGAGCGCTGCCGGAGAAGCGTCTCGGAGCCGACCTCGATCGTGACGTCCGCATGTCGCTGGCCGGCGCCCAGCCGAAGCTGTTGGTGGCCAGAATCGACGGCCGATGGCTGGACCCGGTGGGCGGGGCTGCGTCCACGCACATCCTGAAGCCGACTGGCCGGTGGCCGTACAGCGCAGACAACGAGTGTGTGGTCATGCGCCTGGCCCGCGGTCTGGGTCTGTGTGGGACCGATGTCCGGGTCGAACAACTCGGCGACAGCCGGGCGTTCGTCGCAACGCTTCGATCGTCAGGTCACCGACGAGACGGTCCGGCGGTTGCATCAAGAAGACCTCTGCCAGGCGCTCAAGGTGCGCCCCAAGGACGAATACCACCTCGGTCGGCTGTCCGTGCGCCCGGCACGTCTGCTGCGGGAGAAGTTCGACGATGCATCCTCGGATGCATCAGAAATGTTCAGGCAGTTG
>CAXSEW010000639.1:0-2478 GCA_964236185.1 uncultured Nakamurella sp.
GCGACCGGTTGTTCAGCGGCATCTCGCGCGCCGCCGGCATCGCCCTGCTGGGCATCATCGTCGCCATAGGCGTGTTCCTTGTCGTCAGGGCGATCCCGGCCCTGCGCGTCAACCACGGCCACTTCCTGACCACCAGCGAGTGGAAGCCCAACGACCCGGCCAAGCCCAGTTTCGGCATCGCGGCCCTGGCCTTTGGCACCCTGCTGTCGAGCGTGCTGGCCCTGGTGATGGCCTTCCCGGTTGCGATCGGCGTCGCACTGTTCATCTCGCACTACGCCCCGCGGCGGTTTGCGCCGGTGCTCGGCTACGTCGTCGACCTGCTCGCCGCCGTACCCAGCGTCGTGTATGGCTTGTGGGGCATTCTCTACCTCAACGCCAAGGTCACGGACACCTCGAAGTTCCTCGCCGACCACGCCTCGTGGTTCCCGCTGTTCGGCAACCAGGGCATCTTCGGGCGATCGGTCTTCCTCGCCAGCATCGTGCTCGCCGTGATGATCCTGCCGATCATCGCTTCGCTGTCGCGCGAGGTGTTCCTGCAGGTCCCGCTGGCCAACCAGGAGGCCGCGCTGGCCCTGGGAGCCACCCGCTGGGAGATGATCCGTACGGCGGTGCTGCCGTTCGGCCGACCCGGCATCATCGGCGCCACCATGCTCGGCCTGGGCCGGGCACTGGGCGAGACCATCGCGGTTGCCGTCGTGCTGTCGGCGGCCAACGTCATCAGCTTCGACGTCCTCGCCCCGTCGAAGGGCAACACCATCGCTGCCAACATCGCGAACGGCTTCGGCGAGGCCAACTCGACCGGGCGCAGCGCGCTCATCGCCAGCGGGTTGGTCCTGTTCGCCATCACGCTCGTGGTCAACATGCTGGCTCGCGCGATCATCTACCGTCGCAAGGAGTTCTCGGGGGGCACGCTGTGACACTGACCCAGTCGCCGTCCGGGCCGTCGGCATCGCTCGCCGGCGAGCGGCAGGTCCTCGGTGTGCCGGCCCTGCTCGGGCTCGGGGTGCTCGTGCTGGCCGTCACCGCCGGGCTGTTCGCCGTCACCGGCCTGCAGGGACGCGCCGACTTCGTCGTCGTGGCCGCGCTGCTCTACCTGCTGACCCAGACGGCCGTCTCGTTCGGGCTCGAAGGAGCGCGCCGATCGCGGGACCGGGCCGTGACGACGGCGGTGACGACCTGCTTCCTGGTGGCACTGGTGCCGCTCCTGAGCGTGACCGTCTACACCGTGCAGCAGGGCATCCACCGCTTCGACCCGGACTTCTTCACGCAGACGTTGCGCGGGGTGGGCACGCGCGACGCCGGGGGCGGCGCTCTGCAGGCGATCGTCGGCACGCTCGAGCAGGTCGGGATCGCGACCCTGATCAGCGTCCCGTTCGGGCTGCTGGTCTCGATCTACATCACCGAGTACGGCCGGGGTCGGCTGGCCTCGATGATCCGCTTCTTCGTCGACGTGATGACCGGCATCCCGTCGATCGTCGCCGGTCTGTTCATCTTCTCGTTCTGGATCCTGGGCCTCAAGTTCGGCTACTCCGGCTTCGCCGCGGCCCTCGCGCTCACCATCCTCATGCTGCCGACCGTCGTGCGCAGCAGCGAGGAGATGCTCAAGCTGGTGCCCGGCTCGCTGCGGGAGGCGAGCTTCGCGCTCGGCGTCCCGAAGTGGCGGACGGTGCTGGCCATCGTGCTGCCGACGGCCCTGCCCGGCATCGTCACCGGCGTCATGCTGGCGGTCGCCCGGGCCATGGGCGAGACCGCCCCGGTGCTGCTCACCGCCCTCGGCAACCCGAACCTCAACACCGACCCGTTCAAGGGTGCGCAGTCCTCCATCCCGCTGTTCATCTACCAGTCCGCGGGCAACTCGCTGCAGGTGTTCGTCGACCGGGCCTGGACGGCGGCCCTCACCCTCATCCTGGTCGTCATGGTGCTCAACCTGCTGGCCCGCCTCGTCATCCGTCGCAGCACGATTGGGAAGGGCTGACATGGCCAAGCGCATCGAGAGCATCGGCGTCAACGCGTACTACGGGGGGTTCCGGGCGATCGAGGACGTCAACCTCGTCATCGAGCCCAAGACCATCACTGCTCTGATCGGGCCGTCCGGCTGCGGCAAATCCACCTTCCTGCGCACGTTGAACCGGATGCACGAGGTCATTCCCGGTGCCCGGGTCGAGGGCCGGCTGCTGCTCGACGACGAAGACATCTACGGCCAGGGCGTCGACGCGACCGGCGTACGCCGCACCATCGGCATGGTCTTCCAGCGCCCCAACCCGTTCCCCACGATGTCGATCTACGACAACGTCATCGCCGGGCTGCGGCTCAACGGTGTGAAGAAGAAGGGCGACCTCGACGTCGCCGTCGCGCGGTCGCTGCAGGGGGCCAACCTCTGGAACGAGGTCAAGGACCGGCTCAGCAAGCCCGGCGCGGGGCTGTCCGGCGGGCAGCAGCAGCGGCTGTGCATCGCCCGGGCCATCGCCGTCGAGCCCG
>CAXSEW010000640.1:0-2469 GCA_964236185.1 uncultured Nakamurella sp.
GAATGCGGCCCGGGTGAACAGGCGACTGCTCCGCGAGCGGTTCGGGCGGTTGACCACCCGGCACCTGGAGCACGCGGCGGTACCGCTGCGCAAATCGGTGATGCGGGAGATGGAGCTGGAATTCGCGGCCGCATTCGCCGAGACGATGGCCAGCACCTTCCGGGCGAGCACCAACATCTCGGTGACGAATTCGTTCTATCACTACTACGCGCTGCTCACCGGGCGGGCGCTGCGCAACGAGAGCGCCACCGCGAAATACATCGACACGACCACCGGTGCAGGACTGCGTAGTTTGGACAAGCTGTTGCGGCGGCGGGCATTCGACTGCTTCTGCCTCAATGACGGAAGCTTTCCCGAGGTCCCCGCCGACGAGCGCGCGGCGGCCGTGCAGTTGTTCCTCGACCGCTACTTCGCCATTCCGGCGCCGTGGGAGTCGGAGTGGGCGAAAGCCGGCAGCGATGCCGGCGGCAGGGTGATACCGGCGCTCGCCAGCGCAGCGGCCGCCTCCTCGGCGGACACCGTGGACAGCAACGGGTAACTCCCGATGGGCACGACCGAGTGCATCACGGTGTGCGGGTAGACGTGCACGAGGTTGACCGCCTGGGCCCCGTCCCGGCTCTGCAGAGCGCCGGCCGGCACCGCCAGGTCCTGCGTGTAACAGCTGGCGGAAGCCACCGACACGGGGATACCCGCGAAGGTCGCCGTGGTCGAGTAGTGCAGGTGACCGGCCAGGATGGACCGGACGTCCGAGCCCGCGAGCACGGCCGCCAGCTGATGCTGCTGCTGCAGTTCCACCAGCACCGCCAGGTCCAACACACTGGGCACGGGCGGGTGGTGCATCGCCAGGATGCTGCCCTCGGGCGCGGGCTGGGCGAGCTCGGCGGCGAGCCACTGCAGCTGCCGATCGGTCAGGTCTCCGTGGTGGTGACCGGGTACCGAGGTGTCCAGAGCGATGATGCGCAGGCCACCCACCCAGTGCACCGAGTCGACCGGCGCCGATGACGGCCGCTCGTCCAGCAGCGAGGTGCGGAAGGCGGCGCGGTCGTCGTGATTACCCATCACCCAGACCAGTTCGGCTCCGACCTGCAGCGCGATGGGCTCGACGATGGCGCGCAGGCGTCGGTAGGCCGCCGGATCGCCCTTGTCCGCCAGATCGCCGGTGAGGATGATCGCCTCCGGCCGGGCATGGCTGACTTCGAACTGCTGCAGCAGCTCCAGCAGGTGTGCCTCGATGTCGACTGTGCCGAAGAGCTGGCCGGAGCCGATGAAGTGGGTGTCGCTGACGTGCAGCAGGAAGTGCTCGGGGCGGCCGTACTGCACGGCGACCCCAGGGCCCGGTCTGGCCGGCGTCGGCGACTCGGCCACCGCGTCGGTAGCTGATCGGTGGACCATGGCGGAACCTCGTTCGTCGGTACTGCTCGTGGGCACTACGGCGAGCCCTCTGTGGACACACCTGTCACCACCGACGATTGTGCACTCGGCGAGCGGTCCATGCGCGGACATCGGCATGAGTGTTGGATGAACGTCGCGCGTCCGGCCAGCCAACGGCGAACACTGCACGGATGACCGACATCCGTCGCGCCGCAGGCGCCGAGGACGAGCGCGGCATCGTCGGCCCGGTGTTCGGCGCCTACGACGGCCGGCGCGGGTGGCTCGATCGACCGGCAACGCGGTCCGATGCGCGGGGTGAGGGCATCGTCAGCACAGCCCGCCCGGCCAGATCAGGGCGCGTACCACAGGAAATCCTCGGCGACCGGCATCGAGAAATGGCCCTTGGCCAGCACCACCGCAGCACCGCCGGTCGGGTCGATGCGGAGCATCCGCGGCACGGCCGTGTTGTTGGTCGGCCCGGCACTGCGGCTGACCAGCACTGCTCCGTAGATCGCGCCGGACGAAGCCACCGATATTCCGCCCACCGGTAGGTCGACCCCGGTCACCGCCGTGTCGACCCGGCCACTGCCTGAGGTGGCGTAGCGGTGGATGACATCGACGCCGTAATCATCCACACATTCGCCTTCGTCACGGAACGGGGCTGCACACCAGCGCCGGTTCTGCAGCAGATAGAAATTGCTCCCTGCATCGACGTTGAAGACGTACTCCGAGTAGTTGGGCATGGCCTGGTAGGCCGTGGTCGATCCGGGCGGACCGGCCGGGACCCGGTAGACGTCGGTGGCACCGGACCCTCCGGATTCGTTGGTCTCGAGGTAGATGGTGCCGTCCCGCGCTTCCACCACATGGGAGGGACCGTTGAAATACGTATTGGCGGGGGTGTAGTCGCTGATCAAGGTCCGAGCGGTCGGCTTGCCGCCGCGGACCGGATAGGTGGTGATCACGGTCTGCGTGTAATTTGCCACATAGTTGACCGGGTTCGGCCCGGTCAGTGACGCATTGCCGACACCATCAATGGTCAGGTACGCATGGTTGTAGCCGGGACTGGTACCGACCGCGATCGGCGTAGAGCCATCACGC
>CAXSEW010000641.1:0-2463 GCA_964236185.1 uncultured Nakamurella sp.
GACCGGCCAGGTGGTCGCCCGCCGCCGCCCGGTCGTCCTGGACAGCTACGACCAGATCCCACACGGCCACCTCGACAGCGGCCATGCCGCTACCGCCGGGGCCGTCGCAGCCATCCCGATCTGGTGGCGCGGTGAGCTGGTTGGCGCGAACGTGCTGTTCGCCGGCGCCCGGCGCCAGTTCACCGTCTCCGAGATCGACGACCTGGAGACGCTGACCCAGCTGGCGGCAGCTGGACTGGCCTGCGTGGACACCGACCAGGTGACACTCTCCGAGCTGATCCGGGATCGCCCGCGGTGCGCCGGTGGACCGACCGGTGCGGACACCGTCGGCAACCCAGCCGCGGTGGACACGGTGGTCACCGAGGTGGGCAGGGCGCGACGGGTACCGCCGTCGGTGGCCCAGGTCGCCCTGGATCTCGTCGGCCTCGCCGAGCAGGCGGCCGTCGCGCGGCCCGGCGCGGCGGAACTGCACGTGGCGGTGGTCCACCGGGCGGCGGGTCTGCGACTGCTGGTGCACGATGCGAACGGCGCGCCGACCACCCTGGCCTGTGCAGTCAACGGTCGATCGATCGGCGCGCCGACCTGGCAGGAGCTGGTCGACACCCACGGCGGCGGCGTCAGCGTGGACCACGTCCCCGGCTGGGGCACGGTGCTGCGGGCGGACCTCCCCTACACCGATCCGGGCGATCGACCTGTCGATCCGCCTCCCTTCACCTGCCGTGAACAGCAAGTACTGCAACTGGTGGCCGAGGGCGCCGGCGACAAGATGATCGCCCGGCAGCTGCGCATCTCGCAGCGGACGGTGGAGAAACATGTCGGCGCCATCCTGCGGAAAACGGGTGCCTCCAGCCGGACTGCGGCGGTCGTCCGGGCACTGGATCAGCACTGGCTGAGCGATCCGCCGCGATCGTTCGACGACTGACGCCTGGCTGCAGTGGGGGATTTCCCCCATACCGCTGACGCGGCGAGCCGGGTTGACTCGGCCATGAGCAGTTCTTGCTGCCGCTATTCGCCAGGAGGATCGATGACGATCGTTTCGATGGAAGACACCCTCGAACGGGCACTTGCCGAGCGCTACGGTGTCCCGGCTTTCAACATCCTCAACGATCTCAGCATCGAGGCGGTGCTGGCCGCGGCGGTAGAGGAACAGTCACCCGTCATCCTCCAGACGTCGGTGAAGACGGTGCGCCAGTACGGCAGTGCGCAGTTGTACGGCATCTTCGCAGCCCTGGTGCGCGATGTGCCCGTCCCGGTGACGTTGCACCTCGACCACTGCCCGGAGCGGTCGGTGATCAGCGACTGTCTCGCCGGTGGGTGGAACTCCGTGCTGTTCGACGCCCACGAACTGGACGTCGCGGACAATCTGGCCCAGACCACCGAGGTGGTGCAGGAAGCCCGCCGTTCCGGAGCCCACGTAGAAGGGGAGATCGAGGGTATTCAGGGCATCGAGGACGGGGTCGGGTCCGATGTCGCCTCGATCCAGCAGAGTCTGGAGGTCGCCGTCGATTTCATCCAGCGCACCGGCGTCGACTGTTTCGCGCCGGCCATCGGCAACGCCCACGGCCAGTACTCGTCGGCTCCGGTGCTGGACCACCAGCGGGTCAGTGATCTGGTCGAGGCCACCGGCGTGCCGATGGCGTTGCACGGTGGCACCGGACTGTCCGCGGAGCAGTTCAAGGATCTGATTGCCCGGGGCTGCGCCAAGGTGAACATTTCCACGGCGTTGAAGGAAACCTTCATGAAGGCCGGTCTGGAATTCCTCCAGCAGGCCAGCGACAAGGGCAAGTGGGACCCGCCGTCACTCTTCAAGTTCCAGAGCGATGCGGTCAAGCAGATGGCACGGGAACACATGCAGACGTTCGGCAGTTCGGGGCGTGCCTGGTGACGGCGCTGATCTTCGATTGCGACGGCGTACTGGCCGACACCGAACGATATGGTCACCTGCCCGCGTTCAATGCGATGTTCGACGAGTTAGGGCTGCCCGCGCACTGGGACGAGGAAGAATATGCCCGGCGGCTGAAGATCGGCGGTGGCAAGGAGCGGCTGGCCAGCTTGTTCGGCGATCCGGAATTCGCTGCAGCCGCCGAGATCCCTGACGGCGACGGCGCTCGAGCGACTTTGCTGGCCGCCTGGCACAAGACCAAGTCGCAGAAGTTCAAGGATCTCGTCCGTGCCGGCAAAATACCGGCGCGGCCCGGGATATCGCGCATCATCCCTGCGGCGCTGGACGCCGGTTGGCAGGTCGCCGTCGCGTCGACGTCGGCGCTGGAGTCGGTCCGGGCCGTGCTCGAGCATGCCGTGGGTGCGGCGACTGCGGCGCAGGTGCCGATCTTCGCCGGAGACGTGGTGCCGGCGAAGAAACCCGACCCGGCGATCTACCTGCTCGCGGTGCAGGAATTGGACCTGAATCCGGCGCAGACGCTGGTGGTCGAGGACTCCCGCAACGGGCTGCTCGCCGCGACC
>CAXSEW010000642.1:0-2459 GCA_964236185.1 uncultured Nakamurella sp.
GCTGCTGCGAACTCGCCCCAGGGAAGACGACGACCGGGTGTGGTTGATCCCCTGCCTGTTCGTCGATGCCCGGCACCGTGGCCGCGGCATCACACATGGGCTGGTCGCCGATGCAGTCGCCCTGGCCCGCAGCGAGGGCGCTGTGGCGATCGAAAGCTGGCCCATGTCGTCGTCTTCTCCGCGCACGACAGATCTCTTCCTGGGTCGGGAACAGCTGTTCCGAGCGAACGGATTCGAGTGTGTCGACCGCCCGAGCCCGCAACGCGCCATCATGCGTCTCGATCTGCATTGAGAGCAATGACGGCCGAGGCCGAAGGACAGTCGTCATGCTCGGCGATGTCGACGGCTGACCTCCGCGGCGCCGGTGACCGGGTCAGCCTGCTGTCGACTGCAGCGCCGAGGTGACGGCGGTCCATCTGGCATAGCGCCTGTCCATCAACGCCTTTCGCTCCGGCCGCGGGTGCTGGATCCGCACCACCGAGACACAGGCGGCGGCCGCGGAATCGACGTCGGCGAAGACGCCCGCTCCCACGCCGGCTAGCATGGCCGCGCCGCGCGCCCCCGACTCGACGGCGTCGGTGACCTCGACCGACAGGCCGGTGGCGTCGGCAAACAGTTGGGTCCAGCCGGTGCTGCGCGCTCCCCCGCCGGCCAGCCTGACCGGGCGCGCATCGATCGCGCCCGCGCCAGGTAGCGACTCCAGGTGGTAGCGATGGGTGAACACCACCCCCTCCAGCGCGGCCCGCAGCAGGTCGGCCGGGCCGTGCCAGCTACCGAGACCGAGAAGTGCGCCCCGGATAGCCGGACTCAGCATGGTGCCGTAGACGTACGGCAGGAACAGCGGGTCGTCCTCGAGTACGACGTTCCCGCCGCGTTCGGACAGTGCGCCGGCCACCGCGACGTCGATCGACCCCGACGGCTGCGCCGTCACCTGCCGGACCCAGTCCACCGCCGTCGCCCCGGCCGGCGAGGTCGACATCAGCAGGAAGCGATCATCGGTGAGTGAAGCGCGGGCCTGCCACCGCCGGGACGGCAACGCCACCGGCGCGACCACCTGGTTGATGTTGAACGTTCCCATGATCGCGCTGACACTGCCGGGGCGGAGCGCACCCATGCCCAGTGCGGCGGCGTGCACGTCCTGGCTGCCGGTGACGACCGGAGTGCCGGCGTGCAGACCTGTTGCCCTGGCTGCTGTCTCGGTGACCCGACCGGCGACGGCGGTGCTGCTGCGGATCGGCGGGAGGATCTCGGCGAACCCGGTCAACCCGCACCACTCGATGGCCTCGGCCGACCAGGTCCGGGTTCGAACATCGCACAGCCCGGCGGAGGCGTCGGTCGGGTCGGTCGCCACCACGCCGGTGAGCTGCAGGCGCAGCCAGTCCTTGCAGAACAGCATCGAGTCGATGCGATCGAAATTGTCGGGTTCGTGGTCACGCAACCAGCCCAGCGTCGCCGCCGGCGAGTAGGGCGCCGGCAGTTGACCGGTGATGTCCAGCAAACGGTCGGCCACCGGGCCGGTGCTCCAGCGATCGCAGTAGGCGGCCGCGCGGGTATCGGTCGCCAGGATGGCCGCGCGGATGGGCCGGAGTTGCTCGTCGACGAGGTACAGGCCGTCGCCGTGGGCTCCGATTCCGACGCAGCGCACCTGGCTACCGTCGATGCGGGCGGACCGCAGAGCGTCGCTGATGGCGGCGGCGGCGGCCGCCCAGACGACATCCATGTCGCGTTCCTGCCACCCCGGGTACCTGCTGACCGTGGCGACGGGCCATGCAGCCCGGCCGATCTCGGTGCCGGTCGGGTCGAAGACGGCAGCTTTGACGACGGTATGGCCGGCATCCACCCCCAGCAGATAGTGCCGCCGCATCGGTGCTGGGACGCTCACCACCAGTCGCTGCCGGCCGTCACCCCGCCGTCGACCGCGATGGTCTGACCGTTGACGAAGGCGGCTGCCGGTGAGGCGAGGTACTCGACGAGGTCAGCGACGTCCTCCACGTCGCCGAGTCGGCCGACCGAGGTGTGGGCGATCCCGGCCGCTGCCCGATCGGGATTGTTCTGCAGATAGGTGCGCGTCAGCGGGGTGTCGATGATGCCGGGAGCGACGGCGTTGACCGTCGCACCCTGCGGTGCCCACTCCACCGACAACGCCCGCACCATGCCCGATACCGCGGCCTTGGTCCCGCTGTAGACAGCGCGCAGCTTCGTTCCGTAGAGCGCGTTGAACGAGCTGATGGCGAGGAACCGGCTGGACGGGCGAACGAGCGCCAGCGGCGCGAACACCTGGAAGGTCTGGAAGAGCCCGTAGAAGTTGACGTCGATCATCCGGCGAACCGCGTCGTCGGGCACGTCCAGCGCCGGCTGCCGCACATTCGTACCGGCGCAACCGATCACGGCATGCAGGGTGACGCCCGCGTTGGTCAGGTCGGCGGCGATGGCCAGCAGAGCCTCGCGATCGGAGACAT
>CAXSEW010000643.1:0-2448 GCA_964236185.1 uncultured Nakamurella sp.
GTCTGCCGGTCACAACGCCGGCGGCCGATCGGGGGAGCCGAACAGCGGGCGCGCGCGTCGGAGGACTGCGCCCGAATATCCAGCGCACCAGGCAGATTCCGCCATCGAGAAGGAGCAGTCCGTTGACTCAGCAGGAAACGCTGACCCCAGTGACCCGCAGTCGTGCGGCAGAGCAGGCCGAAACTGATCGGCGACTGCCGGCGACTACCCGTCGACCGGGCCCCCTGACCGTCATGAGCTCCGGCAGCTGTTCGGGCGTCGGACTGATCCTCGTGGCAGTGCCGGTGGGAGTGGCCGTGCTGGTCAATCGGTGGTGCAACCGCTGAGGTCCGACGCAGCGGACGGGCAACGCGCTGCCCTGGGCGGTGCGGGCGGTCAGCGACGAAATCCCTGCAGGCCGTCGGTGGTGGTGACGACCTGCACCTGCCCCACCGTTGCGCCAATCCAGGACGGCCAGCTCGTGCTCGGCTTCGTCGTAGGAGTGCCGTCGGCGGTGCATCGGGTCGCTCTGGCGCCGGTGGCATAGGCGTTGGCGGTTCGACCGTTGACGGTGCGCTCCCCGCCGGCCAGTGCCGACTCGATGCCCACGACGCAGACCGCCTGCGTGCCGGCGGGCGACGGCCGGGTCGCGCCGCTGGTCGGATCGATCAGTTGGGTAGAGGTACGACCCGGCACCAGCAGGGTGTTCTCGCCGACCACTTCGATGCGGACCAGTGCTGCCTGCGGGGACTTGCCGGTCGGGTCGGCCAGTGGAACCGTCCAGGTGGTGGCGCCATTCGTCGGGTTGAACCCTTCCACGGTCAAGCTCGCGGTGCGCAGGACCAGTTGGTTGCCGTCTCGATGCGCCACCGTCGCGGCGCCCCAGCGGCAGCGCACGTTCACCAGTGGTCCGCCTTCGACGACCGCGGCCTGCGGCATGCACTGGTAGTCGACGCCGCCGCTCTGCAGCCATCGGCGGGCTCCGGTGGCCAGGTCGATGCCGGCCATCTTCAAGGCGGTGCCGAGTGCGATGTCGGTCGGCCGTGGTGCGTCGGGGTGGTACACGCCGACGGACCCGATGAGCAGGTTCTGCTTCGGCAGTGCGTGGAACTCCCACCCCCCGTTGGTGGAGTAGCCGGTTCCGAAGATGGTGGTGATCGGCGTTGTCCACACCGCCTTGCGGTTCGAGACGCGGGTGAGCAACTCCGGTTGCTGCGGTGCCTGCACTGACTCGAGCCCCTCCGGACCGATGCTGCGCCCTCCGGTACCGGCTCCCGTCGAAGTGACCGCCCCGGTCCCCGGATCCATCACGACGGCTTGCTGGTCGGTTCCGGCGTAGACCGAGAAGCAGACCTTGTTGTCGCAGTCGACCGGGCGGCTCCCGACCCGATAGTCGCGCTGGGACACCGCTAGGTCACGTCCGGTGAGGGCGTCGGCGACGACGATCGTCGTGTGCACCATCGACCCCTGGACCGGCCGCAGATAGACGACATGCGCGTTGGAGATGACAGGGGCGATCTCGATTCCGGCTGCTGCCGCACCGGTCGCCGCCGGCTGCTGCCAGCGGATCCTGCCGGTGGCGGCGTCGAGCACCTCGATCGACAATGCCGATCCGCGCAGCACGTAGACCGCGACACCGTCGCCGACGGCTACCGGTTGACCCAGCGGCTTGGCTGCGCTCTGGGTCCAGAGCACACCATCGCCCGTTCCTGCGACCGGCGATGCGAAGGTCGACTGTGCCGCCGTAGCCGCAGCGGTCGACACCGTCGTCGTGACAGAGGTTGTCGAAGTCGCAGGAGTATTGCGGGGCGCCGGGGCGGTGGTGGCCCGCACCGCGTCGCCACCGGTGCTCGTACAACCCGCCGCCACGATCATCGCGGACATCAGCATGGCTAGTACAGCTCGACCGCGTCGGCCCCGAGACGTCATCCGCCCAGGGTGACAGACGGCGGCGTTGAGAACCTGGGATTCGACGTGTTCCCGAACCTCGTGCGGCGGGACACAGGACCCTCCGGCTACCAGTCTCTATTGACTTCGGCTCGGCCGCCTGGAGCCTGATGAGCTGGCAGGTGCAGACGTGCGCCGGGCACAGCGAAGAAACATTTGTTGTGCGTCGCGACTCCGATGGCGGAGTCGACTTCACCATTACCGCGTTCTCGCGGCCGGCAATCTGGTTGGCCAAGATTGGTGCCGCCGCGACGCGAGCTGTTCAACACGCCATGAGAAAGCGATACCTGCGCGCGCTCGACGGCTAATCCAAATTACCCTCGTGATTCCGCCCGCCCGACCAGTCCGACTTCCATTGGCGGAAGCAGTGGGGTCGTACTGCTGCACCGCCGAATGGAGTCACAGCCCTTGCAAAAACCGTCATCTTCACCGGGCTAGGTGTTCTGGCGCCGGCGGCGGAGTGATGAGTCCAGCCCGGCGGCGAAAGCGGTACCGGCGGTGCAGGCGGCACTATTTGTCCAG
>CAXSEW010000644.1:0-2425 GCA_964236185.1 uncultured Nakamurella sp.
CCGGCGGGTGCGTCCACCTGTACCGGCAAGTGTCGCGGTACACGGTCGTTTGCGAACGTGATGATGTTGGCTTGCGCCGACCCGGCAGGCCTTCAAGGTGTCCCGTATGACGGAATCGTCACCGGGCGCGTTTCAAGGGAACTCGGAGATGCCGCGTGTCCGCTCTCCAACTGACGCCGCGTATCGCGCCCCGGTAGGCGGTCACTTGTTGGACTCAATGTGCGTCGGTGAACCGACGGGGGCTGCGGTGCGTCGTACGGTCGACCCGTGGCAGGCCGCATGAGGTTGGCAAGGCGCAGTTGCAGTGGGGTTGCGGTCGCTGCGCTGCTCGCCGGATGCGGGTCACGCGCTACGGGCGGCGTTCCGGCCGACTCGGGCAGCGTTCACGCTACTGGCCAGGCGACGAGCCAGGCCCGACAGGTTCTGGCGCGCTACGAGAAGTCCTTTCACAGCACCGCGACTCGCTCGGTGGGCATCACTTCCGAGCTGGTGAGCCAGGTCGGTACCTGGGAGCCCACAATCGGTGGCAACAACAAGATCGCAGTCTTGACCGGTCACGTCCGGGAACTGCCAGCGACGGCTACGAGTGCCGACGGTTCCACCGTCCAGTGGGCCGATGGCCGGAAAATGCCGGTACGCACAATCAGCGCGCACCAAGCTGTCAGGACGGTGCAACACCCGGCCGGAAAGCAGAGTTGCTACGGATGCACGCCGGTAGTCCTAGGCGACCCGCGACTCACCCGGGCCGCTGTGCAGACCACCACCGGCAACGCCACTGTGCCGGCTTGGAGCTTCGCGGTGCGCGGCAGCCGGGTGCGGATCACCGTCGTCGCGGTCGACACCGCAGCCATTCTGCCGACCTTGCCGGAGGTCAGTGGTCCGCCGGGCCCATACGTCGCCGTCGACTCCGCGGTGGTGGTCGGGCCGGCGACGCTGACGTTGAGCTTCGTCGGCGCACCGGGCACCGGGCGCGTCGAGTGTGGCGCCGACTACACGGCGACAGCGATCGAGTCCCGACACGCTGTTGCGGTACTCGTCCGGGAGGTCCCACATCAAGAGCCAGTAGGCGACGGGTGCGCTGCGGTCGGTCATCTCAGGACAGCGACCGTTCGCCTGACTGCGCCCTTGGCGGGTCGGGCTGTGCTCGATGCAGTTCACGGGCAGGCAGTGCCACTGCAATAGGTGCCACCACCCTCAGTGCAAATTCATTCCTCCATGTCGACTGAAATCTGTCCAAGACGTGGAGATATCTCGGTCAACGTTGGTTTGTGGGACGGCGATGGGCCGCGCGGTCGGCCGCTTTACGTCGAGAAAACGAGCGTTCCTGACGCGAGGCGGAGGCATGCATTTCGGGAACGTTGAGGGGTTGGCTCTCAGCCGGATGCGCGGATCGGCCTGGGCAAATCGCCTGTGCCTTGGCGTCAGCCGGAGCAAAGGCAGAATGGGTGCCCTGCCGGATCGAGAAAGACCCGAAACGTTGTGCCCGGCTGGTGATCATGCTTCGTGGCGCCGAGCTCGAGGACTTCGACTTCGACCTCGGCTTGGTCGAGGTCGTCGACGTCCACGTCGATGTGCATTTGCTGCGGAACTAGATCCGACCGGGTCCGTCACCGAGTGCCAGCTCGGCCCCCCACGCCGCGGCGTCGAGGGTTTCGGTCACGTAGACGTGTTTCATGATCCGCCCTGGTTCGAAGTTCGAGCGGCGGCCGGATATCAGCAGATCACCCACTGCCAGGTCTGCCTTCGTCCCGTGTAGCAAGGCGTGGGATTCGTGTACTTCGAACGGTGTCGGCCCGATCGTCATGTCGCCCTCGGTTCTGCATCAGCGCGGTCTGGCCCGGTGACTTTAGGCCGACAGCGGCGGGTTCATGACGTTCGCCGAATCTGCTAAGAATGGAGATGGCAGACACGCTTCGCACAGCGCGCCATAGGATGCCGCTCGCGGCACCTCAGTGTGACCGGTCAGCGTTCCGCTATCGGCATGATGAGGAATGGTGCTTGCCGCTTTAGCTGCTGCGACAGTAGGCAGCGTGCCCTCCTTCCTCATCGTTCTTGGTGGACTACCCCGACGGGGAAGTCCACCACCGCCGCCTGGGTGGCGGAGGCAACCGCGACGCCGTACCTGCGAGTAGACCGCATTAAACAGGCGATCGTTGCCGAGCACGAGCACCGCAACCTGGCCAGGCATCGACCCGTGGTTCGTAGTTAAGCCCGGCGGGCTATGGCGTTAGCACCTCCGAGAGTGCGGTCGGGGGCTGGTGAGCGGAGACGGGTGTACGGGTGGTGTCGAAGACGGCGGCATCGATGACTTGGTGGTAGCGGGCGCTCTTGGTGGGTGGCGTGCTGGAGACGGCCCAGACGGCGTAGAGGCGCGAGGCGTCTATGGCGGTGCCGATGTAATCGCCGGGAAATATGCCGCGTGACT
>CAXSEW010000645.1:0-2423 GCA_964236185.1 uncultured Nakamurella sp.
GGCTGGAGATGGGCGAGTTGGTAGGGGGAAATGGTGCCGGTTTGGGGATGGCGCCGTTGCAGAGAGCCCGTTGACGATGGCGTCGAGCCGAGATAATCACTCGCGTCCAGCCGGCAGACACGCAGACGGGCACACTTGCTGCTCTCCACCAACCATCGTTGCTGACCCTCGCCCGCGATTGGCGAAGTCCTACAAGTCAGACCCCATCGCGATGCCGTTTTAGCTACGGAGGACCCGACACGCCGCACACGGCCAAATAAGTCACAAAAGACGGTATAGCGTGTAAAGGTAGGCCACATAGGTGCCAGTTCACAGCCTGTAGGTCATGCGGCGTTGCAGTTGCAGGCCTCTTAGCAGGCACGGCCCACGCGAGCGTGGGCGTGGCGCCGCCGTGATCTTGTCGGACGACCACATGTCGACGCTGGCTTTCCTGACATGTTTCAGCTGTCGTGGTCGGTCGCTTGACGGTGGTTTCGGCGCAGGGCGGGCCCGGCCGAACCGGCTACCGGCGGTCACCCGGGGTTGTGAGCGGTAGTGAGCGGGTTCGGCCGGCGGGTAGACCGTCGAAGGCCCGCGCTGCGACCCGGCGGGATTCGTGCACCGGCCCGTAGGTGGTGGTGCGTTGGACCACCGGCCGCCCGATGGCATCGGTGATGGCTTCGATGTCGGCGACTGTTTTGTAGGAACCGTATTCCGAGCCCGCCATCCGCGAGATCGTCTCTTCCATCAAGGTGCCGCCGAGGTCGTTGGCGCCCCCACGCAGCATGGCCCGGGTGCCCTCGATGCCGAGCTTGACCCAGGAGGTCTGCACGTTGGGGATCGATCCGTGCAGCATCAGCCTGGCCATTGCGTGCACGGCCCTGTTCTCATCCAGGGTCGCGCCGGCGCGGGCGATCCCGGCGAGGTAGATCGGGGAGTTGGTGTGGATGAACGGCAGCGGCACGAACTCCGTGAAACCACCGGTCTCGGCCTGGACCCTGCGGAGCAGCTCGAGGTGCGCCACCCAGTGCGCCGGTGTATCGACATGGCCGTACATCATCGTCGACGACGACGGGATGCCGAGCATGTGTGCGGTGGTGATGACGTCGATCCAGGCCGCGGTCGGCAGCTTGCCCTTGGTGAGCACCCATCGCACGTCGTCGTCGAGAATTTCCGCCGCTGTACCGGGAATGCTGTCCAAACCGGCCTCCTTGGCGGCGGTCAGCCACTCCTCGATCGACAGGTTGCACCGGGCGGCGCCGTTCACCACCTCCATCGGCGAGAAAGCATGGACGTGCATCTGCGGCACTGCGGTCTTGATGGCCCGCACCAGGTCGAAGTAGGCGGTGCCGGGGAGTTGCGGGTCGATCCCGCCCTGCATGCACACCTCGGTGGCGCCCAGCTCCCAGGCCGTGACGGCCCGCTGCGCCACCTCGTCGGTGGACAACGAATAGGCGTCGGCGTCGGTACGCCGCTGCGCGAAAGCGCAGAACCGGCAACCGGTGTAGCAGACGTTGGTGAAGTTGATGTTCCGGTTGACCACGTACGTGACGTCGTCGCCGTTGACGTCTGCGCGCACGGCGTCGGCAAGTTGGCACAGCTGGTCCAACTCGGCGCCGGTGGCCGTCATCAACGACAGGGCCGCCGCTCCGCTGAGCGAGCCCGGATCGCTGCCGGCGATACGGAGCGCCGCCAGCACGTCGGAGTCGAATTTTTGCGGCGCGGAGGTCCAAGAACGCAGAGCCTCCCAGTCGCCGTACACATCAAGAAAATCGGACCGCCGGTCGGCGGTCCGACCCTCCGTATCGATCGAGGTGGCCAGGTCGGTGCGCCCGGACGACTGCAGACCGCCGGCACCGGCGGTGCGGCTGATCGGCTTTTCGGGTTCCTGCCATGGCCGGCCGACCGGCACGACATCCGGCCGAGCCAGGCCGGTGACGGGGTCGGCGAGCGCATCGACGTGGCCGCGCAGTCGCGGATCCAGCCAAGGTTCACCGGCGCGCACGTACTCCGGATAGATGGTCAGCCGTTCGGCGAGGGTGAACCCGGCCTCGGCGGTCCGCTCCGCCAGGGTGGCGATCTGCGGCCAGGGCCGCTCGGGGTTGACGTGGTCGGGAGTGAGCGGCGAGACGCCGCCCCAGTCGTCGATCCCGGCGCCCAGCAAACGGGAAAACTGATCCTCGATCAGGTTCGGCGGCGCCTGCAATCGAACCGACGGTCCCAGCACCACTCTCGCCACCGCCACCGTCGCGACCAGCTCATCGAGCTCGGCGTCCGGCCGCCCGGCCATCGCGGTGTCCGGCTTAGCACGAAAATTCTGGACGATGACCTCCTGAATGCCGCGGTAGGACCGGGCCGTCCGGCGGATGGCGAACAGCGACTCCGCCCGGTCCGCCACCGTCTCACCGATACCGATCAGAACACCGGTGGTGAACGGGACCGAC
>CAXSEW010000646.1:0-2420 GCA_964236185.1 uncultured Nakamurella sp.
TAGACGCACCATCGACGCCGGCCGGACAGCTTTCCACTATCAACTTTTTGCCGCCCATTACTCAGCGTGATAATCACTGGTGATAAATTCACCCGTCTGACGCGGGCGCCAGTACAGATTGCCGAAGTTTCGGCCACACCGAGCGATGAATTTCTGCAATGCTTTACGGGAGCAGGTTTATCGGGGTGCGCAGTTTGTGGAGGCAACAGGTGACCGCTGCAGTGAGTGCGAAGCGGGGGACCCCCCCCGGCGACGCCTCGGGCGTCCTGCTGGCGAAGGTCGCGCTGGGGGACCGTTCGGCCTTCAACGACCTCTACAGCATGGTGGAACATCGCGTCTTCGGCCTGGTGGTGGCCGTTCTCCGGGATCACGAGCAGTCGCGTGAAGTGGTGCAGGAGGTGTTCCTGCAACTGTGGCAGCAGGCGGAAAGGTTCGACGGCACGCGCGGCAACGGGGAGGCGTGGATTCTGCATCTCGCGCACTCCCGGGCCGTCGATCGGGTTCGGCTCTGCCAGACCAGCAGTGTCCGGGACGCCCGGTATGCGGCGCTGGGGCATGTGCCGGACACGGACACCGTCATCTGGGACGTCATGGTGCGTGACCAGCAGGCGACCGTCCGATCGGCGCTCGCCCGGTTGACCCCCGGTCAACGGGAATCCATCGTGCTGGCCTACTACTCGGGCATGACGACGCAGGAGATCTCCGAACACATCGGAGTCAAGCGCGCCACCGTCAAGACCAGGATCCGCGACGGACTGCGTAAGCTGCACGTCGATCTCGCGCCGGCCGCGGCGGTCGCGGTCAGCTCGTCGGGCACGTCATCCGCGAGTCGCACCACCGAACGAGAGATCGTGACGTCGATGGCGTCGGTTGACTTTCGGTGATTCTCCGGGACCGAACTTCGCGATGAGCAGTGCCGGTGTCCTTCGACCGACGCTCACGGCAGCACCGGTCCGCCCGGCACTACCGCGGCCGGACCGGCGTCCCGGCTCGACACCACTATGGCACCGATGGCGCGATCGCTGAGTTCCCCGACCGTGGCTGTCGCCGCCCTTGCCCGAGATCGCCGCCCAGCTCGGCTGCGATTTCGGCCAGGGTTACCTTCGGTCGCCGCAGGTCGCCGCCGCTGCCGGGGACGAACTCCTCCGGCCGGACGCGTTCTCCGTCAGTGCGGACCCATCTCCACCTTGATGCGGTTGCGGCCGGCGGACTTCGCCGCGTAGAGCAGGGCATCGGCGCGTCCCAACGAGTCCTGGCCGGTGGAATCGGTGATGCCGGCACTGAAGGTGATGCTGTAAGGGTTGCTGCTCCACACATCTGCCCACCGGGCGACGATCCGCTCCGCCATGCGTTGGTCGACCCCGGTCAGCACGATGAGGAACTCCTCGCCGCCGTAACGGATGACGAAGTCCTTGGTGCGGCTCTGCCGCAGCAGCATGCCGGCGAAGTCGGCCAGCACCCGGTCACCGGCCAGGTGCCCGTACGTGTCGTTGTAGCGCTTGAAGTGGTCGAGATCCAGCAGCACCAGAAATGCCTGACCGCGGGTGCTTTCCAGCAATTCCTCCAGACCGTGACGATTGCGCAGTCCGGTCAGCGCATCGGTCTCCGCATTGGTCACGAGAACCTTCTGCTGCTGCACCAGGCGTCGCAGCATCAGCGCCGGCAGTTCGGCGGTGACGGCCCAGCCGAAAGCGGCCACGCAGACGCGCACCACGGTGGTGGACGGAGCCAGGTCGAGGATCCGAGGCAGCCCGTACAGCGCCAAGGGGAGCATGAGCAGTGACCGGCCCCGGGGCTGGGTCAGGCCGGCGAACAGGAACACGACGTAGAACAGGCCCGCGATCTGCTTGGCGGCGCCCGGGTCGACCAGGCGAAAGATGTTGATCAGCGCCAGCCCCAGCAGCGGCCACGTCAACCACCACACCGGGGAGCGGTGCCCCCGTACGCCGTGGTGGATCAGCACCACCGCCGCCGCCGAACACACGAAGAACACGGCGTCGGCCACCGAGAACAATCGCCCGGTGAGGCGCGCAGCGAGCATCATCAGCACCAGGCCGACCAGCGTGCCGCTCGCCCCTACCCGGTGCCAGCTGATGCGGGCGAACTCCGGGCCAGCTGCTGTCGCCATGAGCCACCCCCTTCCTGGTCGATGGCAGCAAGCGTACGCGAGTACTTACTATCTGTCATCCCCAGTCACCGCTTGTAATCTCTGCACTATCGCGGGCGGCGCTCCCAGCGGCCCAGGGCCTCGGTTCGTGCGGCCGCGTGATCGATGATGGGGCTCGGGTAGCCGGCCGGAACACCACCGGGCAGTTCCCATGGTCGGTGCACCGCCTTGCCGGCCACCCCAGCCAGCTCTAGCACGTACTTCCGCACGTAATCGCCGGTGGGATCGTGCTTCTCGCCCTGCCCGATGGGGT
>CAXSEW010000647.1:0-2417 GCA_964236185.1 uncultured Nakamurella sp.
AGCGCCTGGGACTGCCACTATCTCGGAGCCCTCCGGGAACGCTCCGGCCTCGGACTCCGGCGTCAAGACAATGGCTCGATATCCGAGGGTCAGCGCGTCATCGGCGAGGATCCTGTCGAAAGGCGCGGTGGCCGGGCATGACGCCAGGACCAGCGTGGACTCTGCACCCAGTGCTGCGATGGGGCCGTGCCGGTATTCCAGCGCAGCAACGGATTCGCTGGGGAGCTGCGTCATCTCCTGCAGCTTGAGCACACCTTCGGAGCAGACCGCCGACGCGGGGCCGGATCCCAGCAGCACGTAGTGGTTGCTCTGCCTGGCCGCCACCTCCTCCGCGCGCCTCTCCAACTCGGGAAGCACGTTGTCGAGCAGGTCGACCAAGGCGTCGAAACCGGCGAGATACTCGGCGCCGGATGGTCGATCGGTCCAGTCGGCAACTTTCGCGCACAACCATTGGCCGGCCAGCAGGAGATTGGAGAACGACTGCGTCATCACCCGGCCCTCCTCACCGACGTGGTCCATGCTGACGACGAAGTCGGCGAGGTCGATCAGCGGCGCAGTCGATGCGAGCGTCAACGCCACGGTCGGTAGTCCGCGCTGCCGGGCCAGTTCCAGCACCCGCACCACCTCGGTGGTGGTGCCGGTCCGCGAAACGCCGATCACCACCGTGTTGTCGTCGAGGTAGGTGTCGGGCAGCAGCCATGCCTCGGAGCTCGGTGCCGCGGCAGCCGCCCGACCCGACAGGGTGGTCATCAACGTCGCCGCGGACAGGGCCGCATAGTAGGACGAGCCGCAGCCGGTGAACAGGAAGCGTCGTCCGTCCATGACCCGGCGCGGCACAGTCGACGTCGCCAGCAGCGCGAGTGTCTGGCGCATGGTCGCGCTCTGCCGGTCCAGATCGCGGTGGGTCTTGGTGTCGGTGCTGTTCATGGATCCACTTCCGTTCGTTGCACTGCGTTGTCGATGGTGCGAAGCGCGGCCGCGTCCTGCGGCGACGATTGTCCGAGGGACAGCCGGACGACCGCTTCTGCGGTCGCATCTCCAGGCAGCTGCCCCACGGCGACGCCGCCGCGCATCACCACGATCCGGTCGGCCAGGGTCAGCACCTCGGGTATGTCGGAGGACACCAGCAGGACGGCCGAGCCCTCGTCGGCCAAGCTGCGGATCAGCCGGTAGAAGTCGAAACGGACCTTGATGTCGATGCCCTGGGTAGGTTCCATCAGGACCAGTAGCCGAGGAGGACTGCGTAACCACTTACCCAGTGCAACCTTCTGCTGGTTCCCACCGGACAGCTGCGCCACCGGAACTCCCTGGTCGCGAACCTTGATGGCCAACTGGTCGATCCGCCGACCGGCCAGTTCACGCTCCTCCCGGCGCCGGATGAAACCCAGCCGGGTCAGTGAGGGCAGTGAGGGCAGCGCCAAGTTACGACGTACCGACAACTCGCCGATGACCCCTTCGGCCTTCCGGTCCGAGGGGACGCCGACGACGCCGGCGGCCATGGCCCGCCGTGGGTTCAGACGCAGCCGCACACCGTCGACCTCGACGGATCCGTGAACCGTCGGTATGGCGCCGAGCAGGGTCGACCCGACCTGCTCCTTGCCCGAGCCGGTGACCCCGGCGAGCGCAAGGATCTCGCCGGCATGGACGTCGAGGTCGACATCGCGGAACCCCGGGCCGCTCAGACGGCGGGCCTTGAGCACCGTGGTGGCGGTGGTCGGCTGCTGCCGGGGCGCCAGAATCGACCGCGCAACCTCCCCGACCATTGCCTCCACCAGGTCGTCGGGCGTCAGATCGGCGATGGGCGAGCTGCGGACGTGCGAGCCGTCACGCAATACGGTGACTGCGTCGCAGAGCCGGAAGATCTCGTCCAGGCGGTGCGAGACGAACAACACCGCAATACCGGCCGCCGGCAGCTCGCCGAGGATCGCGAACAACGCATCGACCTCACGGGAGGACAACGCTGCGGTGGGTTCGTCCATGATCAGCAGCCGGCTCTGCCGGTGCAGGGCTCTGGCGATGTCCACCATTTGCCGGTCGGCCACCGACAGCCGCCCGACCAGTGCGTTCGGCTGGATGTGGAGTGCCCCTACCCGGTCCAGGGCTCGCCGGGTGATGGCCCGTGCAGCTGCGACGTCGACCAGTACGCCGAACCGCCGCGGCTGGCCGGTCATCAGCACGTTGTGCAGCACCGACCTGTCCGGCAGCAGGTTCTGTTCCTGGTACAGCGTGGACACGCCGGCCCGGATGGACGCCGCCGGCGACGACGGCGAGTACGCCTCACCCGCCACCTGCATACCGCCGGAATCGGCCGCTTCTGCACCCGAGATGATGCGGATCAGCGTCGATTTCCCGGCGCCGTTCTCGCCGAGCAGCGCGTGGATCGAGCCGGCCGCAACGTCGAACGACACATCCTTGAG
>CAXSEW010000648.1:0-2410 GCA_964236185.1 uncultured Nakamurella sp.
TCGAGCACGCGCTCGGGCCGTAGCGGTACGAAAGAGAGATCTTTGGTGGCATTCCAGCGGCTGACCCCGCCGGGCAGTCGCTGACCGGCGTGCGCGTCCGCACTGGACCACTCGTTCCAGGGGTGATCCTGGTTGTCGGCCACCAGCAACGGTTCCAGCTCGTCGACCAGTTCGGCCCGGCGCTTGGCGGTGAAGGCCCCGACGACACCGACGTGCTGCAGAGTGTTCTCGTCGTTGTAGAGGCCGAGCAGCAGGGAGCCGACGAGCGGGCTCGCCTCCGTGGACGTCTTGTGCCAGCGGAAGCCGGCCAGCACGCAGTCCGCCGTCCGGACGTGTTTGATCTTGAACATCACCCGCTTGTCGGGCTGGTAGGTGCCGTTCAGCGGCTTGGCGATCACCCCATCGAGGCCGGCGCCCTCGAGCTCGACGAACCAGCGGTTGGCGACGACGAGATCGTCGGTGGTTGGAGTGAGGTGGATGGGGGGCTTGACCCCCGCCAGTGCCTGCTCGAGTGCGGCCCGGCGGTCCGAAAACGGCCGCCGGGTGTAGTCCTCGTCGCCGAGGGCGAGCAGGTCGAAGGCGATGAATGCCGCCGGCGTCGTCTTCGACAGCATCGTCACCCGGGACACGGCCGGATGGATGCGCTGCTGCAGTGCCTCGAAGTCGAGCCCGTTGTCGGTGGCGATGACGATTTCGCCGTCCAGCACGCACCGCTGCGGCAGTTCGGCAAGAACCGCCTCGACCAGCTCGGGGAAGTACCGCGTCATCGGCTTCTCGTTGCGGCTGCCGATTTCGACCTCGTCACCGTCACGGAAGATGATCGACCTGAACCCGTCCCATTTCGGCTCGTAGAGCTGCCCCGCGGGGATCTCCCCGACAGGTTTGGCCAGCATGGGCGACACCGGGGGCATGACGGGTAGCTGCACTGCCACAGTCTCCCCTGCAAGCCGGTGGTGCCGCCAGCGGCGTCGTCGCGCCGGCGGAAGTGATCGCCTCCAGCGACTGCGAAGACCCGGAGATGGCCGTGCAGGCGGCGATCAGCGCAACGTCCGATGGTGCACCCGATCGGACAGCCTCCGCATCCAGCAGCTCCGCTGCCGCCGGCCGGTTGATCATGTTCAGGATTTCGTTCCGCTGGAATGGTCGACCGGCCGGGTCTCTGCGCCTTGGTGCCGGTGCAGTAGTCGTCGCGCGGCTCGGTCCGCGACGTCGCTTCCCACGGCGAGATCCAGGACAAGAAGGCCGTCGACGGCCGCGAGCAGGGCGGCTGCCGCATGCTGCCGCTCCGCCTCGGGCACGTCCACCCGGTCCTGCGCCCAATCCAGCCAGCGCAGCGCCACCCTGCGCGCCGCGGCCGAGAACGGGGCGACCCTCGCGGCCGCCTGTCCCAGGATCTCCACGTACAGCCGGAGCACCGGCTCGGCGTCGGGATCGCGTGCGACCGCCCATAAGTCGCGCAGCAGCACCTCGGGATCGGACCTGCCGGCCGGGACCGCTTCGGACAACGTCGCGACGAGCCCATCGCCGACCCGGTCGAGCACGGACTCGAGCAGGTGCTCCCGGGTGCCGAAGTAGTACAGCAGCATGCGGTCGCTGGTACCGAGCGCTGCCGCCAACGGACGGAGCGACAGGCCACTGGCCCCGTGCCGCAGGACGTGCTCGACGGCGCCGGACAAGAAGGCCTCGCGTTGCTCCGGCCTGCCTCGCGCCATGACCGCTCCTCTTCACGACTCTTGCTCATTGATGTAGCAGGCGCTACATTCGTTATGACGTAGCAGGTGCTACATAAGGAGCTGAACATGGACATCCTCCCGGAGAAAAGCATTCGACGGGTAACCGTGCCGACCCGGCTCGGCCCGGTCCCGGTCCGTCTGGTGGGTCAGGGCCCGCCGGTGCTGTGCGTTCACGGGGCTTTCGTGGACAGCCGCATCTTCGACGCCACTGCACAGCTGCTGTCCGGACAGGCCACCGTCGTGCTGCCCGACCTGCCGCAGGGCGCTCACCGCCGCGCCGTCCCCGACCGGCACCTCCTGCACGCCGACGGCATCGCCGATGTCCTCGCCGACGTGCTGGCCCACGTCGACCTCGGACCAGCCGTCCTCGTCGGCAACGACAACGGCGGGGCGATGACCCAGGTGACGGCGGCTCGACATCCCGACCGGGTCCGTGGCCTGGTCCTCGCCGGATGCGAGGTCCTCGAGCACTTCCCACCACGGGCCTTCGCGCCTTTCGTCGCCGGCGCGAGGTGGCCGGCCACCCTCGTCGGCTTCGCGCGACTCATTCGCGTCCCGGCCCTGCTGGCCGAACCGGGGGCGCAGAACATCTTCACCGTCCGCGGCTTCGGGCGCTCCTACGTCCGCGACATCACCGCCGGCCTCCTCGCCGACCCGCAGATCCGCCTCGATCTCGC
>CAXSEW010000649.1:0-2405 GCA_964236185.1 uncultured Nakamurella sp.
TCCCTATGCCCGAAACACCCTGCAGTCGATAATCGCGCGAAAGCGCGAGGTTAGCACTCCTCGACTGGTCGGCCACCGCCCCGGTGAGTCGTGGCGGACGAGCGGACCCCCATCAGGTGAGTGTGCCGCCGCAGACCTCGATGCGTCGGGCGTTGATCCAGCGATCGTGGTCGGGCAGCAGCGAGACGATCACGGGGGCCGGAGTCGTGGGCTTGCCTGGCGCGCCCCGAGTGAACTCCGGGAGCTCGCCGTGCGCCAGGCGGGCGCGGTCGGACCCGCTGGCGCCACCTGAAATCTTGACTGAGTCGAATATTGTGTTGCCTTCAGCATGTGCGTCGTCAAACGGGGCCTCCGCGAACGCAAGAAGGTGGAGCAGCGGCAGCGTATTGCTGATGTAGCTGCCGCCTTGTTCGCCGAACGGGGCTACGACGCCGTGTCGATCAGTGACGTCGCGGAGGCGGCCCACACCTCCTACCAGACTGTGTATAACTATTTTCCGGCCAGGCCGGACCTCGCTCTAGACCGCGCTGCCGCGGTCCGTGAGCAGTACGGTCGGCTCGTGCGGCAACGCGCCGAGAATACGAGCCCTGCTTCGGCGCTGCGGCCGATGCTGCAACTTGAGATCGACCGGTTCCGCTGGTGCGATCCAGACGTCGCTCGTGGGCAGCACCCCGCGTTGTGCGTCCGCAGCCTCGTTTTCCGCGGGTTCGCGCTGCTGTCCCGCGAACGCGATGCGGAGACCATCGCCGAAGTAATCGTAGAAACCTGCCCGGCTATTCACCCGCTGGTCGCCCGGGTGCACGCAGCCGCTCTGGTCGCGGTTGTCCAAGCCGTCATCGATGGTGTCGGCAGGAAGGTACTCGTAGACGACGACTCGGACGCTGCGGCCGAGGAGATGGAACAGGACGCCTGCGCCGCCCTAGACGATCTTGACCGCCAGTTCATGGCCGCTCAGGACACAGCGCTGATCGTCGGACCGTTCTCACCCCCGCCCCGCCCACACCGCTTCGAATGAGGTTTCCAGGGTGAAGAACAGCCGGGTCCTGATCTCTGACGCCAGCATCGCCGGGCCGTCTCTGGCGTACTGGCTGCACCGGTATAGGTCGAGGTCACCGTCGCGGAGAAAGCTCCCGAGATCCGCCGTGCTGGCCAAGCAGTCGACTTCAAAGGACCGATTCACTTGGAAGTGGTGCGCCGGATGGGTGTCCTTGACACGGTGAGGCTGCTTCCGCTCCCACCAAGGACGGCGTGATTGTCGACGCAGCAGGCCGGAAGATCGCTGCGTCGACGGGAGCGTTCTTTGGTGGCGACATCGAGATCCCCCCGCGGCGATCTCGCGCGCATCCTGTACGAGAGCACCGCCGAGTCCTGCGAGTTCATCTTCGACGACACCGTCACCGCACTCATAGAGACCGACGACGGTATCGACATCAAATTCGCGCGGGCGGCACCACGAACCTTCGACCTCGTCATTGGCGCGAGCGGGATGCATTCCACGGTGCGCCCACTCGCGTATGGGCCGGAATCGGACTGCGTACGATACCTAATGGGGCGTGCCGTAAGTAGTTGAGCGGTTGGGTTTAGGACAATGATGCATGCGAGCAGCGGCCCTTGCGTTGCGGTCCGGGGATCAGCGGCGGTTGACGGGTTGGACCCGGTCGTCGTCGATCCGGGCGGGTCTGGCCCAGCGGGCCAGGATCATCTTGTTGGCCGCTGACGGGGTCAGCCATACCGCGATCGCCGAACTGGTCGGGGTGTCGCGGCCGGCCGTGACGTCGTGGCGGGCCCGGCACGACGCCGACGGGATCGACGGGTTGATCGATGAACACCGGTCGTGCCGGCCGCGGGAGGTGGACCGATCGAAGATCATCGCGGTCACGCTGGCCCCGCCGCCGAAGAAGCTCGGGGTCACCCACTGGTCGTCGAGGTTGCTGGCCGCTCACCTCAAGACCAGTAACAGCACTGTCGCCAAGGCGTGGCGGGAGGCCGGCGTGCAACCGTGGCGGTCGGAGACGTTCAAGTTCTCCACCGACCCGGAGCTGGTCGCCAAAGTCACCGACATCGTCGGGCTGTACCTGGCGCCGCCGGAGAACGCGATAGTGCCGTGCATAGACGAGAAGTCGAAAATCCAAGCCTTGGACCGGACAGCTCCGATGCTGCCGATGCTGCCGTTCGTGCCGGAGAAACGGACCCATGACTACGTCCGGCACACCCGCCATCACCCTGTTCGCAGCGTTGGACATCGCCACCGGTCAGGTCACCGGGTTGTGCCAGCCGTGGCACCGGCACCAGGAGTTCCTGCGGTTCCTCAAACAGGTCTGTGAATGCCTATCCGGACACCGACCTGCACCTAGTGTCCTGCACCGGTGACTCGTTGAATAAGTCGTCCGATCGAGCTGAGGATC
>CAXSEW010000650.1:0-2403 GCA_964236185.1 uncultured Nakamurella sp.
CAGGGCGCCCTCGCCCCGGTCCAGTGCGGCGAGGATGTAGTCGATGCAGAACCGGGCAGCACCCTCGGCGCTCTCCGAATCGGCGCCGGCGTGCTCGACGAGCCGGGCGGACCACTCCGGCACCGACAGACCCTGCAGCCGCAGCGAGTCGGCGTGGGTCCACTCCACGCCGCGATCGCGGGAGTAGGTGCCCCAACTGGCATCCCAGAAGTGTTCGGTGTCGGCGACCACGCCGTCGAGGTCGAAGATGACGCCCTCGAAGACGATCCCGGCCGGACGGGCTTCGCCTCTGGCCGGACCGATGTCGCCTCTGGCCGGACCGATGTCGCCTCCGGCCGGACCGATGTTGCCTCCGGCCGGACCGATGTGGCCCACGGCCGGACCGGTGTGGCTCGCTGCCGGATCGGTCACCGTCCGGGCCCTGGGTTCGGCGCAGCCGGATCGTTGTCCGCGCGCTTCGACACCGCCGATGGATCCGCCCGGACACCGGCCCGCATCTCCTCCAGCGCCGCCCGATCTGCCGTCACCTCCGCCAGGTAGTCGGACAGCTGCCGCGCGGTCTCGGCATCGCCCCAGCCGAGCACCGGCGCAATCAGCGCCGCGATGTCCGCGGCGACGGCGCGGCCGCCGTCGGGCAACTCGATGGCCAGGTGGGTACGCCGGACCATGACGTCCGTCAGGGTGAGCGCTCCTTCGGCCTGGACGGCGTAGAGCAGCTCTGCCGGCAGGTAGTCACCCCATTCCGGTTTCGGCACAGCCAGTTCCGGTCGGTCGCTACCGAGGGCAAGCACTTCTTCCAGCATGCTGCCGTAACGGAACGCGAGCCGTTCGATCTGCGCCTGCGGGAGTTGGTATTCCCGCGCGAGCGCTGCCAACCTGTTCGCCAGCGCGGCATATCCAGCCGCGCCGACCAGCGGCACGGTCGCCGTCGGCGATGTCGGCACCTTCGCGAGGCCCGCGACGCGGACGGCCGCGTCGATGGTGTCGGCCGCCATCAACCGGTAGGTGGTGTACTTGCCGCCGACGATCGTGACCAGACCGGGCGGACCCGGAATGATGGAATGGTCGCGGGAGAGCGCAGAGGTGGTCTCCCCGTCCTTGTCCGTCGGTTTCAGCAGGGGCCTGAGCCCCGCGAAGACGCCGAGGACGTCGTCCACCGACACCTTCTTCCTGAGGTACCGGTTGAGTTCGCGGAGCAGGTACTCGATGTCGGCCACCTCGGCGACCGGCGCTCCTTTCGAGCCGTCCCAGGGCGTGTCGGTGGTGCCCACCAACCAGTGCCCGAGCCAGGGTCGGGCGATGATGATGGAATCCGATGCCCGGGCGAGGATGGCGGTCTGCGAGTCGATGGCCTGGTGGCGGAGCACCAGGTGCACACCCTTGGCCGGCGCGACCGAGAAGCTGCTGGCCCCGGCCAGGAGCTGCAATTCGTTCGACCAGACGCCGGCCGCGTTCACCACCACCTTCGCCGTCACCTCGTGCCGCTCACCGGTGAGCCGGTCGACGAACACTGCGCCGGTGATCCGGTCGCCGGACTTCAGGTAGTCGACCACCTTCGCCTTGGTCAGCACGTGCGCGCCGTAGGCAGCGGCCGTCCGCAGTACGGCCATGGTGTGGCGCGCATCGTCCATCAGCACGTCGAAGTACTGGATGCCGCCGGTGACCGTGGTTCCGTCCAGCGACGGCGCCTGTCTGACAGCACCCCGGCGGGTGAAATGACGTTGCCGCGGAACGGCTTTCCCTCGAAGGCCGAAGATGTCGTACAGCAGTATGCCGGCCCCGGCGTACGGCCGCTCCCAGTGCTTGGTCAACGGGTACAGGAACGGCACCGGCCGGGAGATGTACGGAGCGACGGTGCGCACCATCAGGTCCCGCTCCACGATGGCGTGGTGCACCAGCCCGAAGTTCAGCTGCTCGAGGTAGCGCAGCCCACCGTGGAACGTCTTGCCCGACCGCGACGAGGTTCCGGTGGCGATGTCGTCGGCTTCCAGCACGACCACCGACAGGCCCCGGCTTGCCGCATCCAGGGCGCATCCGGAACCGGTGACGCCGGCGCCGATGACCAGCACATCGACGGCACCGGCGGCCACCGCCTGCAGCTGACGGGGCCGGTCGGCGGGGTCGAGCCTGGACCGGTCGCCCGGGAAGCCCGGTCCGGGCGACCCGGTGTGGGCCCCGTGGGCAGATGTCATCGATGACCTCACTCTGGCCGGTACGCCTTGTCGAACACACTGACCGATGGGCGCTGTTAGCTATCGCATCGAACTTAACAGCGTGGTCGGGTGCCCACAAGCCCTTGCTGTTGTTCTGCGGCAACGAACTCCCGCGACGAACGCAAGCTCCTCGCGGCAACGGGCCAGTCCGCACCTCCGACGACGACGAAATCGACCTACGACGACACGG
>CAXSEW010000651.1:0-2391 GCA_964236185.1 uncultured Nakamurella sp.
GTGCGCGGTAACACCGTCCTCGCGCAGCCGGCCGACGCCGGCATCGTCCGGGTCGACGACACGTCGGGCTCGCACCTCGGGCTGGCCATGTCGACCGACTGCAATGCCCGGTACACCATGCTCGACCCCTACACCGGCGCCCAGTTGGCCCTGGCCGAGGCCTACCGCAACGTCGTCACCACGGGTGCCACGCCGGTGGCCGTCACCGATTGTCTGAACTTCGGGTCACCGGAGGACCCTGCCGTGATGTGGCAGTTGTCGCAGGCCATCCACGGCATCGCCGACGGCTGCGCCGAGCTCGGTATCCCGGTCACCGGCGGCAATGTCAGCCTCTACAACCAGACCGGACCGAACGCGATCCTCCCCACCCCGGTGATCGGCGTCCTCGGCGTCATCGACGACGTGCGCCGCCGGATCATTCCCGGTATCGGTCATGACGACGGCGAGACGCTGATCCTGCTCGGCGACACCCGGGACGAACTGGACGGTTCGGAGTGGGCGCGGCTGATCCACGGCCATCTCGGCGGGCTTCCGCCCAAGGTCGACCTGGCGGCCGAGCGGTTGCTCGGTGAGATCCTGCTGGCCGGGTCCCGGGACGGCATGGTGTCCGCAGCGCACGACCTGTCCGAAGGTGGCCTGGCCCAGGCGGCCGTCGAGATGTGTCTGACCGGCGAAACCGGTGCGCGACTGGTATTGCCGCCGGATTTGGACCCCTTCGTGGCGCTGTTCTCCGAGTCGTCGGCGCGGGTGCTGGTCGCGGTGCCGCGCACCGAGGAGTTGCGCTTCACCGAGATGTGCACGATGCGGCAGCAGTCGTGGGTGAAGGTCGGCGTGGTCGATGCCGACAATCCGGAAGGTCAGCTGCTGGACATCCAGGGTGTCGCCCAGATTCCCCTGGACCAACTCCGAACCGCCTGGGAGGGAACGCTTCCGGCGCTCTTCGGTGTGGGCGTCGCGGATCAGTAAGCCGGTGGTGGCGACCGAGGTCTGCGTCGACTCGGTCGACGGAGCACACGCCGCCGCCCGCGGCGGTGGCGACCGGATCGAACTGTGCGCCGCCCTCGAGCTCGGTGGAATCACGCCGTCGGCCGGGATGCTCGAAGCGGTCGTCGATCTGCTTCCCACCCACGTGTTGATCCGTTGCCGGGGCGGGGATTTCAGCTACGATCGGTCCGAGATCCGGGTGATGGCAAAGGACGTCGAGCTGGCCATCGACCGGGGCGCCGAATCGGTCGTGCTCGGGGCGCTGACCGACGGGGGAGACATCGACCTCTCCGCAATGGTGCGCCTGCTCGGCTCCGCCGGGGACGTGCCGGTGACCTTCCACCGCGCCTTCGACTCCGTCCGGGATCCGTTGGCCGCACTGGACGATCTGCTGGAGCTGGGCGTCGATCGGCTGCTGACCTCCGGTGGCGCCACCACCGCCATCGATGGTGCCGCACTGATCGCCGAACTGGTCCGGCGCAGCGGGCCGGACCTCATCGTGCTGCCCGGCGGCGGAGTCACACCAAGTAATGCCGCCGCGCTCGTCGTCGCGACCGGCGCGCGGGAGCTCCACTTCTCCGCCCGGACAGCCGTTCCGAGTCGCCCGCCGGCGGTGCAGGTCGGGCCGATGGACGGCGCGACAAGGTATCGCACCGACCCGGAGTTGGTGGCCGCTATCGTGGCCGCGGTGTCCGGCCTGGCGACCGACGCCGGCTCGCAGCCGTAGCGAACTGTTGGGGTAGCAGGATCAGTCGGTGCGCTGCTCCCGCACGACGACGGGCGCCTGCGCGAGCACCGTGCGAACGCCGGTGGCGGCCAGTCGGTGCCAGATCCAGAAGCCCAGCAGCATGGTGTGTTCGGCCCAGGGCAACACCGTCCGGAAGATCGTGGCGGGCACATGTTCGGCGTGGGTGATCCACGGCTCCGTGGTCGCCATCGGGATGGACCGGTCGCGGCCACCCTGCACCATCACGACCGGAACGCCCGCCAGCTGATCAGCCGGATCACCGGAGGGCAGCCACGGTGCCAGCAGCACCACCCCGGCGACGTCGGGGTCGCCGCCGATCCGTGCGGCAACCCGGCCGCCCATGGAGTGGCCGACCACCACGATCGGCAGCCCCGCGTGCAGCGCCCGCAACTGGGCGAGCGCCCAGCGGGTGTCGGCGACAGCGCGGGCACCATCGCCGTTCCAGCCGCGGAGGGAGAACCGGAGCCGGTGCACGGTGACGTTCGGCATCTTGCGGGCGATGACTCTGGCGAGGGGCAGGAGCCGCAGAACGGCCGGGTCCCGCCACTGCGTCGGCGTTTCCGATTCGGGACTGCCCCCGTGCAGCACCAACACGCTGGCGACCGCAGGCTGCGCTCCGGACAGCGCAGGCGACACGGCGGCGAGCGCAGCGCCGGCAG
>CAXSEW010000652.1:0-2391 GCA_964236185.1 uncultured Nakamurella sp.
TGTAGCCGGCCACGTCGGCGATGAGGTCGGTCGCGCCGGCGGAAGAGTTGAGCATCACCACTTTTCCGTCGGCGCCGATCGGCACGATGACCTGGTTGGCGACGTCCAGCCCCGCCACGAAGTTGATGTTCGAAGCCTGCGGCGTCGAGCGGTCGGACGGGTACACCGTCAGGTAGCCCGGTGCCGCCGCCCCCACGACCGTCACGTTGAGCACCACGGCGGAGGATCCCGCCGGCACCGACGGTTGGCCGGCGATCTTGAGCGCGACGGCGCTCGCCGCGGCCACCTTGCCCGTCTTGCGGGTGTCCAGGACGCGGGCCGGTGGTACCGGTGTGAACGCCCCGCGGTCGGCCCGGTCACCCGCCCGGTAGTAACCGGCGATGTCGGCCAGCAGATCGGTCCGGCCCTTGGACCCGTTGTATAGCAACACCTTTCCAGCGGAGTCGACCGGCACGGTGGCCATGTTGGGCACCGTTCGACCCGCGGGGAAGTTCAGGTTCGAGGCGTTCGGCGGGTTGGTCTGGTCGGCGGCGTAGGCGGTGAGGAAGCCGGCCGCCTTCGGCAGGACAGCGGTCACGTTCAGGACGGCGGCGTCATAGCTGCCGGCCGGGATGGGCGAGGCCGTGGCGGTGGTCACCACCGTCTTGGACAGCGCCGCGACGCCGGCCGGCCTGGTGTCCAGTAACCGGCTCGGCACGATGGGGGTGAAGGTGCCTGGTTGCGTGCCCGCACCGGAGAGGTAGTACCCCGCGACGTCGGCCAGTACCTGCACCGTGCCGGCGGAGCCGTTGAACAGGCTGACCCGCCCACCGGCACCCAGCCGAACGGTGACCAGGTTCGCCACGGTCTGCCGGGCGACGAAGTTGAGGCTGGACACCTGCGCCCGGGCCGCGCCGGTGGGGAAGCTGGAGAGGTAGCCGGGCGCCGTCGGTGCGGTCGCGGTGATGTTGAGGACGACGGCGCCGGCACCTGCTGCCGGGACTCCGCCGCGACCGGTGACCTGGACGTCGATGGTTTTCCCGGCCCCGACCGGCCCCGCTGCGCCGGTGCCGTTGCGGGTGTCGACGATGCGCGTCGGCGACAGCGGTGCGAACGCGCCGGCGGCGCTCGGGACCGGCAGCGGCTTCGGGAACGCCGCGCCCAGCAGACGGTTGCCGTTGCGATCGGTGCCCGCGCTGTCCGGATCGATGCCGTTGTAGATGCCGCACGCCGGGCTTCCGATGGCGCTCTGTGATGCGACGTCACCAGCGCTCACCTGCGGCGCCGAGCGGGAGGCCCCCCGCCAGAAGACCACGTCGGGAATTGCGTTCAGGTCCGCCGCCGACAGCAGCTGCGGTGCGCCGACGTAGATGCCGGGTTGGTAGCCCTCGGCCCTGATCGCCGCAATCCAGTTGGCGATCCACGTCTTCATCTCGGCCACGCTGGTGCCGGGCTGGATGTTGTCCTCGAGGTTGAGGAAGATCTGCGCACCGGCGGGATAGCGGGCCGTCACGCCGTTGGTCGCGATGATCTGACCGCGGGAGGTTCCGTTGCGCGGGTCCGCCCAGCTGTCGGGGTCGTATCCCTGGAACAGGACGATCGTCATCCCGGCCGCAGCGGCGGCGTTGTATTCGCCCTGCCAGGCAGTGCCGACCGCGTCGATGACGTCGAAACTCAGCCCGGCCGCGCTCAGGCAGTTGATCTGGGTCGGTGTCTCGGCGCCCAGGCTGTCGAAGCCGCGAAGCCCGGAGGCCACCGCGGTGCGGATGCCGGCCGGCGCCGTGATGGCGGCGGGTGCAGCGACGGCGGAGGCGGGGGCAGGAGCGGGAACGGCGGCGTTGGCAGCACCCTGGCCGGCGGGACTCAGGCCCGCAGCCAACATGGCCAACAGCACCGCCGCCACCAGCGTTCGCCTGGATGCTCTGGTGCCCATCAACGTGCCCATGGAAATCGAAGGTCCTGTCGGATCGGTTGCGGAGCCGTCAACGTACGTCACCGGGTGACGTCCACCCACAAAGGCTCAGGTCCGCGACCGCTGCTCCGGATTGCACGATGCCGGCCGGGGTGACCGGTCGCGGCAGTGGTTACGCTGACCACACGGCCTCTGCCGAGAACGACGCACCCCTCCGCCAACGATTCGCCGGAGAGTCCAGTGGAACCGTTTTGCACGGTCGGTACACGCCGGTGAGCCCGCGCCAACGGCTCAGCCTGGATCGGGTTGCCACCGTGCTCTATGCCGATCCACGGCCGGAACCGTTGCTGCGTCAGCTCCTTGCCTGCAGCGCCGAGCTGGTCGGGGCAATGGCCGGCAGCATCTCGATGATCAGCAGCGACGGTCGCCGCTACGTGAAGATGGCCGAGCGCGGTGCGTCGTGCCGGCTGGGTCAATCCTTCCCCGTCGACGAGGGCGCG
>CAXSEW010000653.1:0-2384 GCA_964236185.1 uncultured Nakamurella sp.
TCGTCCTGCACAACAACGCCTACGACATCCTCAAAGCGTTCTCCGTCTTCGAGAAAGTGGACAAGGTGCCCGGCCTGGACATTCCCGGACTTGACCCGGTCGCCTACGCCAATGCCTACGGCGTACCTGCTCAACGGGTCGACGGCGGTGCGGCCGCCGTGCGCGATGCCGTGTTGGAAGCGTTGAGCGCGGGCGGACCGCACCTCATCGAAGTTCCCATCGACCCAACCGTGCCACCGTTGATCTGACGGCAGCTGACCGACAACACAGGAGACCCTTCATGGACATCACCGAACTGATCCTGAGCGATCACCACGAGCAGCGGCGGATGTTCGCGCAGCTCGATGACATCGACCGTTCCGACACCGACACACTGCGGGTGCTGTGGGTCCGTCTCGCGGCGATGCTCGAGGTGCACGCGCAAGCCGAGGAGCTGTACTTCTACCCCGAACTGCTCAAACTGGGCGAACGGCTGCACAACGCGCCCGAGGTCGCCGAAACCCAGGACGCGATCGCAGACCACAACGACATCCGCGACGGGATCACGCAGGCAACGCGGCACGACGTCGGCGACGACGGATGGTGGGCCGGAGTCACCGCGGCACGAAAGGCCAACGACGAGCACATGGGCGAGGAGGAACACGAGGGCCTGACCGACTTCCGGCGGCACATCGATCTGGACACCCGACACCGTATTGCGGTGACGTTTGCCCGGTACGAAGCCGAACACGTGGACGGTGTGCCGATCGTAGACAAGGACCCGAACCAGTACGTCCAGGACAACTCCAGATCCAACACGCACTAAGAGCAGTGGCCTGTCACCGGCCCCCGGTGCGACAGCCGCTGTCCCCCTGGGTCATGCCCGCTTTCGATACCCCCGGCTCGGCACAGCTGACCGGAAGCAGAGCCGTTAGGTGTCGCCAACAAGTTCGGCGCGCTGTGGCAGCTCGCATGCTCGCGCTGAAGCGTTCCGTAACTGAGCGTCGTTGATCAATTCGGACCGCTGCAGCTCAGCCCAACGCCTGCACGTTCTTCCGTGTGAACACCTGCTTAGCCTGTGAATCCTCGATTTATCTGGCACCTTCTCCTCACGCAAAATGGGACGGTCCGAACCCATCTACCGGTAGTCGTGATCGTTCGACGCTGTGTCAGGCCCGGCTAGCGGGCTGGATTCGTGCCCGAAGCTTTTCGCGAGGGTGCCATTCAGTTAGAGCAAACCGTCAGATCCACGTGTCTTGGCCACAAGATTGATGGAAGTCGTCGGATGCGGCGCCCTCGCGAAGATCGTGAGACCGCCGACATCACCCCGGTTCAAGTCCAAGGACGCCTACGCCCGTCATAACGGCACAGCACCGCTGCCGGTGTGGTCTTCGAACGAGACCGGTCACCGGCTCAGCCGCACCGGCAACCGGCAACTCAACGCAGCGCTGCACCGGATGGGAATGACGAAAGCGCGCTGGTATCTACCGGCGCAGACCATGGTCGAACGTCGCAAAGCGGGCGGCGACAGCGGCCTGGAAGCCCTTCGCATACTCAAACGCCGGCTCTCCGACGTCGTTTGCAGCGTTACACGCCGGCGCCCCCGACAAAGACCGTCACCGCCGCCGCTGACAGGGGAGCTAGTGCGGCGCGTCGCAAGTATCTTTACGGTGTGGTGCGGGAGAATGGGGTGTGCGCGCGGAGCCGTTGGGATTGCGGGATGGTGACCGGGACGTGTTGACCGGGATGGTCCGGGCGACGTCGATCCGGGCGGGGCTTGCGGTGCGGGCCAGGATCGTGCTGCTGGCCGCCGATGGCACACCGAACGTGCAGATCGCCGAGTTGGTCGGGGTGTCTCGGCCGACGGTGAATCTGTGGCGGGGCCGCTACGCCGCATCGGGTGTGAGGGGGTTGCAGGATGACCCTAAGCCGGGCCGTCCCCGCACGGTGGACCGCAACACCATCCTGACCGCGACGTTGACACCGCCGCCGAAGCGGCTGGGGGTGACGCACTGGTCGTCGCGGCTGCTGGCCGACCAGCTGAAGGTGGCGCAATCGACGGTGCTGCGGACCTGGCGGCACTACCGGGTGCAGCCGTGGCGGTCGGAGACGTTCAAGTTCTCCACCGACCCGGAGTTGGTCGCCAAGGTCACCGACGTCGTGGGTCTGTATCTGGCTCCGCCGGAGAACGCGATCGTGCTCTGCGTCGATGAGAAGAGCCAGATCCAGGCGCTGGACCGGACGCAGAAGATGCTGCCGATGCGCACCGGCTCGACCGAGAACCGCACCCACGACTACGTCCGGCATGGAACCTCCACGCTGTTCGCGGCCTTGGACGTCGCAACTGGGAAAGTCACCGCGACGACGAAGCCGCGGCATCGCCGGCAGGAGTTCCTCGCCTTCCT
>CAXSEW010000654.1:0-2381 GCA_964236185.1 uncultured Nakamurella sp.
GACCACGCTGGCCGGGCTGGACGACCTGCCCGGGCACCTCGACGGCCACGGCACCATCACCGCGCAGCTGCTCAGGGCGATCGCGAAGTCGTGGGGCACGGTCACCGCGGTCGGGGTGGACCCGGCGACCGGCACGGCCACCGCGGTCGGCGGACTCACCTACCGCGCAAATCAGCGTATCAGCGACCAGGTGATCACCCTGTCCGGCACGTGCCGGGCGGCGGGCTGCCGGATGCCGGCCACCAAGTGCGATCTGGACCATGTGGAGGCGTTCGACCACCGCGACCTCGCAGCCGGCGGCCGGACCACAGTCACCGGCCAGCTACCCGAGTGCCGCTTCCACCACCTGCTCAAACACCACGCCAACTGGACCCCGCACATGCAGCCGGACATGACCCTGGTGTGGACCACCGCCACCGGGCACACCGCAACCTCCCACCCCCGGGAGTTCACCGCGCCCGGCGAATGGGAACGCGCCGCCGCTTCACAAGTTGGGAAGTCCGCGATCGCAGCGGATGGCGGCGAAGTGGATGGCGGCGCGGAGAAGGGTGGCGGTAGCCAGGGCGGAGCTCTGCCCATCCACGCTGGAGCATTGGAAACGCCACCAGGGAAACAATCCGGTTCCAGGCTGGACGGCAGCGGGTTGTCGCCAGGTGAGTGCTTGTCGCCGACCGAGAACGTGATCATCGGGCCGGTCGTGACCGGACCGACCATCCCCGTCATCCCGGCCGGAACCGACTACGAGGAGCCACACACCGAGCTGGAAGACCCGTCCACCATCCCGCATCCCGGCAGCGTCGAGATCAACACCTACCGGGCATTGCGGGAGGACACCCGCCGACACGCGCTGCGCCGGCTCCGCCGCCTGACCCCGCCCGCCGCACGCGAGTCCGGCACCGGGTCGATCGAAGCCGACCGACAACGTCTTGACCGCCATCTCCGCGCGGCAACGCCCCGACCCGAACCCGAGCCGAGCAGCCGATCGCACGACACAGCAGTACCGCGCGACCTGTCCGGATCCAGCGACCCGCTACCTGACGAACCGCCGTTCTGATGCATCGAGCAACGGGAGGCGGGCAGCGTAGGAACAGGATCTGACAAACCCGGCGGAAGTCTGATGTAGCTGTGCCCGACTACTCGACGCCGCAATGGTCCATGGCCAGCACAGCTAGGGTTTGAGCCGCGGTGATCACCTCGTCGATCGGCACCGATTCGCCGGGGCCGTGGGCGAGGGTCACATCGCCGGGCCCGTACTGGACGGTGGGGATCCCGGCGAGATTCGTCAGCAATCGCAGGTCGCTCCCGTACGGCGCACCCCAGGACTGCTGGGGGCGGCCGGACACCGACATGTGCGCCCGGGCAACGGCATCCAGCAGGGGACCCGCGTTCCGAGCCCGGCACGACGCGAACTGCCCACCCCACCACTCCACCTCGACCGGATGATCGCGGAGCCATGGATCGCCAGCGCTGGCGGCAGCGACAGCACGCTCGAAAGCGGCGCGCGCCCGGTCCGGAGTCTCGTCCAGGCACACTCCGTAGCGCCCCTCTGCAACGAGCAGGTCAGGGACCGTCGACGTCCACTCACCGGCGTGAACCGACCCGATCTCGATCGGGTAGGCCACGTCCCAGCGGCCCATCATCGCGTCGACGTCCGCATTGCGCTCGGCTTCCAGCCCGCGGAGTGCGGCGAACACCGGCAGGAACTTCTCGACCGCGCTGACGCCCGCAGTCCGGCGGGAAGCGTGGACGGCGAGTCCCGGCACCGTCAGGCGGAAGGTCAGCGCGCCGCCATTCACCGGCACCAGATCCAGCGATGTCGGCTCGGGAATGACGCAGGCGTCCGCGCGCCACCCTCGCTGCAGGGTGGCGAAGGTCCCGAGCCCGCCGTCTTCCTCCCCGACGACGCAGGCCAGCATCAGATCGCCCTGTAGCGGCACCGCGAGCTCGGTCAGCGCGCGCATCACCCAGAGCGACGCGGCCAGGCCACCCTTCATGTCGCATGCGCCGCGCCCGTACACCCGGTGGGCATCGATCGACCCGTCGAAGGCATCATCCCGCGGCCACGCGGCGAGGTTGCCGGGCGGTACCACGTCGACATGATTGTTGAGCATCAGCGACCGCCCCCCGGATCGTCCGGGGATCCTGCCGACCAGGCCCCACGCCTCGGCACGGTCGACCTCGACACCGGGAAAGCCTGCAGCAGTCGTGGTTTCGGTCAGTGGAATCGCCCAGTGGTCGACCTCGAGCTCCCAGCCGGAGAATCGCCGCGCAAGATCGGCGACAATGGAATTCTCCTCGTCGGTTCCCGAGATGCTGGGCACCCGGACCAGATCGGCAAGATCGGCGACGATGTCCCCGGCCCGGTCCTGGAGGTACTGCAG
>CAXSEW010000655.1:0-2375 GCA_964236185.1 uncultured Nakamurella sp.
ACTGACGGCAGAACTGGCAGAACTGGCGGCAGTGGTCGAGCTGGAACCACAGGCCACCAGGGTCAGGGCCAGGCCGCTGGCGACGGTCAGTGCCGCGAGGCGCTTGATGATCATGGGTACTACTCCTTTGATTGATGCGATGGACGATCGTGCGGCGCGGGCACGGCTGCGCCATTTCCTGGGGGATACGGGGACCAGGCACGGCGCCTGGATTGAAACTTGCTGTCCGGCAGGCGGATCGGCGACCACCGACGATCATGACCGGCGAACCGCCGGCGTGCTGCCGGCCGACAGTCTTCCTTCGGGGGCGTCGGCCCGGCGGATGGGAGCACAACGGGCTGTTACCGGAACGAGACCGTGCGTCAAGGATCCGGGCGGTCGATGGCCGCGGCGTCAGCGTGGCACCGGCGCGATGTCATCGGCGGCTGCGAGGGTGGGTAGGTGTCCCCACAGTTGAACCGACGACGAGCGCTGATCGCCGCAGGCCAGGGCATGGCAGCGGTACTGCTGGCGGCCTGTGGCGGGGCGGCGGATCGAGCGGCGCAGCCGACCCCCGGAACGAGCTCCGCCGGTGCCGGTGCCTCATTTCCGGGGCCTGCGACGGCTCGGCCGACGTCTGCGCCTGTGCCGGAGGTCACCGTGCCGGCGCTGGGTTCGACCGAGCTGTCCGGGCTCTCCGGGCCTTCCGGGGGTGGCCGCACCTTGCTGCCGCTGACTGCGACGACCCGTACCTCGACGCAGTCCGCTTCCGCTGCTGCTACTTCGTCCACCCCGGTTCCGTCCCGCTCCACGGCGTCGACCAGCTCGCCGACCGCCGGGACCACGGCACCGTCGACGCCGACCCGGGCACCGTCGACGGCGGCGGGCAGAACCGAACCCTCGTCGACCTCCCGACGTTCGACGACCGCGTCGTCCACCACCAGCACGACGGCCAGCTCCAGCACGAGCAGCACGAGCAGCACGAGCAGCACGAGCAGCACGAGCAGTACGACCGGCACGACCAGCCCGAGCGGCACGACCAGCACCAGCCGGACGACGGCGAGTAGCCGACGCGCGTCGGCCGGCGGCGTGGCCGGTCGAGTGGTGGCGGTCGACCCCGGGCACAACGGCGGCAACGGCGCCCACCCCGAGATCATCAACAAGCTGATCGACGGCGGCTACGGTCAGCGCAACGTGTGCAACACCACCGGCACCGCAACCGATGCGGGTTACTCCGAGCATCAGTTCACCTGGCAGGTGGCCGGCCACCTCCGGCTGCTGCTGGAAAACGCCGGCGTCATCGTGCTGATGACCCGGACCAGCGACACCGGCGTCGGACCCTGCACCAACGTGCGCGCGGCGATGGAGAACAGGGCCAAGGCCGACGCGGTGGTGTCCATCCACGGCGACGGAGCACCGCCTTCGGTCCGCGGGTTCTACGTGCTGACCGCCACCCGGCCACCGGCCGGGAAGGTGATCGCGGCACGGTCGTTGCAGCTGGCGTCCGCGATCGCCGATGCCGCGGTGGCGGGCGGCTTTCCGCCGTCCAATTCGCTGGGCAGTGGCGGGCTGTGGAAGCGGGACGACCTCACCGGACTCAACCTGTCCCTGCGGCCGAAGATCCTCATCGAGTGCGGCAACATGCGCAATGCGGCCGAGGCAGCGTTGATGACATCGGCCGGGGGCCAGCAGCGATATGCGCAGGCGTTGGCCGACGGGGTGTTCGCGTACCTGACGAGCTGAAATCCGTTGACCGACAGCGGAATGCACGCGGCGGCTCCGGACAGTGTGACGGCCGTGTTCCTGCACCCCGGAGACAAAACACCGCCGCGGCGGAGGACGTGGTCCCCCGCCGCGGCGGCTGTGATGCGATCGTGCAGTACTTCAGATCAGGCCTGCTCCTCCGGAGCGCGGTGCTTGGCCGCATAGGCCACGGCGCCGGCGGCACCCAGCAGGGCGGCACCACCCAGCGCGTACAGGCCGGACTTGTCGTCCGCCGCAGCCGAGCCGCCACCGGTATTCGCCGACCCGCTGGGGGTGCCGGACATCTGGGTGAGGAAGGGTGCAACGCCGGCGAGAACGGTCGCCTTGGTGATGGGCGTTTCGAACGCGCCCATGTATACGCCGCCCTCGGCCTTGAGGCCGAGGATGTTGCCGATGACGGCGGCGTGACGTGCTTCCACGCCGAAGATGCCGGCGGCGGCCTGCAGTACGGCCTTGTCCTTGATGAAGCCGGCAGCACCCAGGTAGGCACCGACGCCGACGTTCTCGAAGGTGTGGGCCGTGGTCAGGAAGCTCTCACGGGAATCGAACGACTTGCCGAAGTCGACGCCCGGGGCGGCGACCGGAGTGCCGCCCAGCTGCTTGATCGTCGCGGTGATGGCCGTGACGTGGTA
>CAXSEW010000656.1:0-2347 GCA_964236185.1 uncultured Nakamurella sp.
GGTGAAGGCCTGATGGCCACTCTTTCGGTACAGGGACTGAGCAAGTCCTACGGCAAGAAGCCGGCCCTACGCGACATCAACCTGGACATCGGCGACGGCGAGTTCTTCTGCGTCCTCGGCCCGTCGGGCGCCGGGAAGACGACCGCGCTCAAGTCGATCGCCGGTCTGCAGGAGATCGATGCCGGCATCGTGACGATCGCCGGCATCGACATGACCGGCGTGGAACCGTATCACCGCAAGGTCGCCATGGCGTTCGAGTCCTACGCGCTCTACCCGCAGAAGACGGTGTTCGAAAATCTCGCGTCGCCACTGCGTTCCGGACGGTCCGGCAATTTCGCCGCGGCTGCCCAGCAGGAGCGGATCGACGCGGTGACCACCACGTTGGGCATCAACCATCTCCAGCAGCGACTGCCGCGGGAGTTGTCCAACGGTCAACGCCAGCGGGTCGCCCTGGGCCGGGTTCTGGTCCGACCGGCCGACGTCTACTTGTTGGACGAGCCGCTGTCCCACCTGGACGCCAAGCTGCGGGCGGCCATGCGCGCCGAACTCAAGCGGCTGGGCCAGATGTCGAACACCACCACGGTCTACGTCACGCACGACTACCAGGAGGCGCTGTCTCTCGGCGACCGGATCGGGGTGCTGCGCGCCGGCGAGCTGGTGCAGGTCGGTACTCCGGCCGACATCTGGCTGCGGCCGGTCGACACCTTCGTCGCGCGGGCCCTCGGGCAGCCGGAGATGAACGTGTTCGACGCGGAGGTCAGCAACGGGGAGGTCGTCGCCCTGCAGGGCGGATTGCGATTCCCGGTCACCGCCGATCTGGGTGGCGCCCGGAAGATCCGCATCGGTATGCGCCCCGGCGACATCCATGCCGCGCGCAGCACCTCGGCGGCGCGGCCGGGTTCTCTGCAGTGCAGCGGACGGGTGGACCTGGCCGAACGGCTGGGGCGGCAGATCGAGCTGTCGGTGCAGGTCGGCGAGACAGAAGTCATCGTCATCGCGGACGGCAGCGAGCCGATGGAGGAGGGCGGCGCAGCGCAGCTCTCGATCTCCCCGGCCAACGTGCACCTGTTCGCCGGTACCGATGATCCGGCTGCTGACACGAAACGTCTCGGCGGCGCCGGCGACCGCCTCGGCTCCTCCCCGATCACCACCGACTCGAGCGCAAAGGCTGGTGCGGAATGAGCGAAACCGTTGTCACCCAGAAGGCCCCGAAGGCCACCGGCAATCCGCTGACCGACAAGGCCGATGCTGCCAACAGTCTCACCCTGGTCAATCTGCAGAAGACGTACATGACCCGCGGGCGGCCGTCCTTCGCTGCGGTCAAAGGCATCGACATGGAGATCCACCCCGGCGAGCTGATCGCCCTGCTGGGCCCGTCCGGCTGCGGCAAGACCACCACGCTGCGGATGATCGCCGGCCTGGAGACGGTGACCGGCGGCGACATCAAGATCGGCGACCAGTCGATCAAGGACCTGCCGCCCGGCAAGCGCAACGTGGGAGTCGGTTTCGAGTCCTACGCGCTGTACCCGCCGCTGAACATCCGGGAGAACCTGGCCTATGGGCTCAAGGCGCGGAAGGTCGCCAACGCCGGCGAGCTCGTCGACAAGCTCGCCGCCCGGCTGGAGATGACGGATCTGCTGGACCTGCGGCCGGCCTCCCTGTCGTCCGGGCAGAAGCAGCGGGTCGCCCTCGCCCGGGCGCTCATCCGCAACCCGAAGGTGCTGGTGCTGGACGAGCCGCTGTCCCACCTGGACGCCTCCGCCCGGCAGCGGGTGCGCCGCGAGTTGAAGGTACTGCAGCGCGAGTTCGGTTACACCACCATCGTTGTCACCCATGACCAGCTGGAGGCGCTGTCGCTGGCCGACCGGCTCGCGGTGATGGACCAGGGCATCATCCAGCAGTTCGGGACGCCCGACGAGGTGTTCGACGACCCGGCCAACATATTCGTGGCCGACTTCGTCGGTGAGCCCAAGATCAACATGCTCGATGGCGTGGTCGAGCGGTCCGGCGACGACGTTCTGGTCCGCCTCGGTGAGGACAGCGTGCTGCGCACCGCGGCCCGCACGCTGCGCAGCGGTCAGCAGGTCAAGGTCGGCGTCCGCCCGGCGGACACCGTACCGGCGGAGCCCACCGGCCCGGCGCTGACCGGCGAAGCGCTGGTGATCGAGAACCTGCTGGAGTTCTCCCTGGTGACGATGGCGGTCAAGGGCTGGGACGGGCCGATGGTCGCGCAGCTGCCGCCGGACGTCAGCCATCGGCCGGGTGACACCATCCGGTTCACCGCCCGGCCGGAGCGGGTGTACGTGTTCGACCCGGAGACCGAACTCCGCATTCGCTGAGTCCCCCG
>CAXSEW010000657.1:0-2344 GCA_964236185.1 uncultured Nakamurella sp.
AGACCCGGTCGATCCGGCCGCCTTTGACGAGGTGATCGCTGCCGCCGTCCAGGACGTGGTGCACAGGCAGGTCGCCGCCGGAGTGGACCTGATCTCCGACGGCGAGATGTCGAAAATCTCCTATGCCACCTACATCAAGGACCGGATCACCGGGTTCGAGGGCGACAGCCCGCGCGAGCCGCCGGCGGATCTGGAGGACTTCCCCGCCTTTTTGCAGCGGCAGGCCAAGGGCGGCGGCACCCCCACCTACCGGCGTCCGAAATGCGTCGGCGCGGTGGCGCCGAAGACGCTGCAGCCCCTGCAGGACGACCTGCGCCGATTGTCGCGGGCGCTTGCCGCCCAGCGCCCGGCCGGCAGCGATGCGGCCCCGGGCGCCGACCGCAGCGACGGAAGTGCTGTAGCAGCCGGGGCTTTCATGAACGCCGCGTCGCCCGGTGTCATCGCGCTGTTCCAGCCGAACGAGTACTACCGCACCCAGGACGAGTACCTGGAGGCGCTCGCCGAGGCGATGCGGCCGGAATACGAGGCCATCGTCGACGCCGGTTTCCTCCTGCAGCTGGATTCGCCCGACCTGGGCCTCGGACGCCACATGATGTACAAGGACCGCACCGATTCCGAATACCTGTCGCTGATCGGCCGGCACGTCGAAGTGCTGAACCACGCGCTGCGCAACATTGCCGCCGAGCGCGTGCGGATGCACGTGTGCTGGGGGAACTACGAAGGCCCGCACACCAAGGACGTGGAGATGGGGGTCATCCTGCCGACTCTGATGCGGGCGAAGCCCAGCGGTCTGCTGTTCGAGACGTCGAATCCCCGACACCAGCACGACTGGAATTTCTTCCGCGACTTCGCCTCCGACATTCCGGCGGACAAGGTGCTGATCCCGGGCGTACTGGATTCGACGACCAATTTCGTCGAGCATCCGCGGGTGGTCGCCGAGCGTATCTGGCATTTCACCGACGTGGTCGGCTACGAGCGGGTGATTGCCGGAACCGACTGCGGCTTCTCCACTTTCGCCGGCTTCGGTGCGGTGGACCCCGACATCGTCTACGCCAAACTGGAGGCTCTGGCCCGGGGTGCGGAACTGGCCGGCACGGGTCGACCCGCTGGCCACTGACTCTGGCGACGCTGAACGCGGTGAGCTACGTTGCTCGAGCCGGGGGCGAAACCAAGCAGGAAGAGACGCCATGCCGCTGCCGAGGACGATCGCCAAGCTGAACCGGGTCGGACTCAACCGGCTGACCAAGCACATCGCTCCGTGGGCGCCCGGTTTCGGCCTGGTGATCCACCGTGGGCGTAAATCCGGCAAGAGCTACCGCACGCCGGTGAACGTCTTCGTACGAAACAACGCCTACGTCTTCGCGCTGACCTACGGGCCGCAGGCCGACTGGGTGCGGAATGTGCAGGCCGCTGGCGGTTGCGAGATGGTCACCCGACGCGTCACGGTCACGTTGACCGACCCCCGCATCGAGCACAACAGCTCGCGCATCGACCTGCCGTTGGTTGTCCGGTCGATCCTGCGCACGACCAAGGTCGACGACTATCTGGTCCTCGATCGCACGGACGCGACCTGACGTCAACGACGCCGAGGTCGCAGCCGGCGGGTACGGCTACTGCCCGGCCGTCTTGTCGGAGCGGGTGCCCAGCAGCACGTCCTCCCAGGACGGCATGGCCGGCCGGTTGCCGCGCTTGGCTGCCCGGGCCGTACCGGGCACCGTGCCCGACGATCGGGATGGCGCCGGTCGGGCCGGCGTGCCGGGCCGGGCGGCGGCATTCGGAACGGCAGCGCTGGGAACAGCGGCGGTGGAAACAGTAGCGGAGGAAACAGTAGCGGTGGCAACAGCAGCGGTGGGGACGACGGTCGCCGCTCCCGAGCGGGTCGGTGCACCACTACTGACCGGAGTCGCGGGAGTTCCGGACTGGCCCGACGGCAGGGCCCGGGTGACCGGTTCGGTGCCGGTGCGGACAGTCTCGACCGACACTACCGGGATGACGCCGGACCGCTCGTCCTGCATTAGGTCTTCGGTCACCCGATCCTGCAGTACCGGTTCGACCAGCACGCGCTCAGCGTTGCCAGCAGCGACAACAGCCCCACCGACGACACCACCGGCAAGACTGGTCGGCAACGGCTGACGGCCGAAGGGCGTGCTGCCCGTCGTCGAACGCGGCGGTAGCTCAGGAGCGCGCGCTGCCGGGGCCCGCAGCTTCCCGCCGGCAGGGTGGGCCGATCGGGAGGCGGCTTCCGACGGTCGGTGCCCCGCATCGGTCGGCACGGTGGGCACTGTGGGGTCGACCCGCGTTGCCGTAACTTCGGGTCGGACCTGGCGCAGCGGCCGCAGGATGC
>CAXSEW010000658.1:0-2339 GCA_964236185.1 uncultured Nakamurella sp.
GGGCTCGCCGCACTGGCGGTTCTCCTGCAGGCAGTCTGGGCCGGAATCTTCCTCGAGCACGACGGTGAACGGGACGCCGCCTCCAGCTGGATCGACATCCACGCCCGCGGCGGCGAGATCGCGATCGCGTTGACCCTACTGGCCACCATCGTCGCGCTGGTCAAACTTCGTGACCGGAAGGAACTGTGGATCGGCAGCGCCGCCCTGACGATATTGCTGGTTGTCGAGGCCTACATCGGCGGGTTGATCCGCGACGCCAGCAAAGACACCCTCACTGCCGTGCACGTCCCGCTAGGAATGGCCATCATGGCCCTGGTCGTCTGGCTCCCACTACGTGCCCGGACCCGGCGCACGGCCGCGTAGACGCGACGCCGAACCAGCATCTATTCCGCCCTCAATCCGATGCGGCTGTCATGAGGCGCGGCACCGCCTCATGACGTCCCCGCATGTTCAGCAGCTGTTTCCCCAGCAGTACTGGTACTGCCGATTCTGTAGTACCAATCTGAGCCGGGGTGTGACACGGCGTCCACTCGGAAAGGGCTACATGTTTCAGGGCAAACGACGAACTCAGCTCGGTGCCGCGGCAGTCGCGGCCGGCCTCATTTTTACCGGCTCCGTGGGATCAGCGGCAGCCACCGCCCCGGTCGCCGCCAGAGGAGCGTCACCAGTCAAGACCAAGCATGTGCTGCTGTTGTCCGTCGACGGCCTGCACCAGTCCGACCTGACCTGGTACATCAAGAATCAGCCGCACTCGGCTCTGGCTGCGCTGGTTGCGCACGGCACGGAATATACCCATGCACAGACGACTTTCCCGTCGGATTCGTTTCCAGGCATGGTGGCGCAGCTGACCGGCGGTGGACCGGGAACCACCGGGGTGTTCTACGACGATACTTACAACCACCAGCTGCTGGCACCGGGCACCGTCGACTGCAGCACGGCCCACCGCGGCACTGAGGTGTCCTGGACCGAGGCCGCCGACCGCTCCCAGGATCCGATCACACTGGACGCCGGACAGAAGCTGGCCTTGCCGGCGCTGGCTGCGCTGCCGACCAACACCCTCGCGCAGACGCTGGCCAGTTCGAAGGCGATCACCGCAGCCATCCTGAAGATGACCGGCACCCCGCAGTCACTGCTGGATCCGGCGACGCTGCCGGTCGACCCGGCGACGTGCCTGCCCCTTTATCCGTCGCAGTACCTGCGGGTGAACACCGTCTTCGAGGTCGCCCGCAGCCACGGTCTGTCGACGGCCTGGTCGGACAAACACCCCGCCTACGAAATTCTCAACGGCCCCTCCGGTACCGGCGTCCAAGATCTGTTCACCCCGGAGATCAACAGTGTCGCCGACACCGCCGGGGACGACTGGACCACCGACAACGCGCTGACCCAGGTCTACGACAGCACCAAGGTCGCCGCAGTCGTCAACGAAATCAACGGTTTCGACCACAGCGGCACCCGCCGGGTCGGAACCCCAGCGATCTTCGGCATGAACTTCCAGACCGTCTCCACCGCCGAGAAGCTGCCACTGTCGGACGGACTGGCCGGCGGATACCAGAAGGATGGCACGCCGGGTCCCCTGCTCCGCCGGGCATTGACGTACATCGACAACCAGGTCGGGACTCTGACCGCAACGATCCGGCACCGCGGATTGGCCTCCAGCACCACCATCATCCTTTCCGCCAAACACGGACAGGCTCCTATCGACCCGTCAACACTTCGGCGGGTGGACGACGGCAAGATCGTTGACGCGGTCAACGCGGCGTGGGCAGCGCGGCACCCCGCTGCTCCCGCCCTGGTGGACTTCACCGTCGATGACGACGTCATGCTCTGGTGGTTGTCCGACAGATCCGCCGCTGCCCTGCAATACGCGCGGAGCTACCTGCTGCACCACTCAGCCCCCGCGAACAAGATCACCGACCCCAAGGGCGTCTACTCGACCACCGTCGCATCCTCCGGACTGACTCGGGTCTACACCGGCGCAGCGGCCGACACCCTCTTCCGGGCACGACAAGGCGACAGCCACGCTCCAGACTTGGTCGGCATCGCCCAGCCCGGTGTCGTCTACACCGGAAAGGTGAAAAAAATCGCCGAACACGGAGGTGACTCACCCGCCGACCGCGATGTGGCACTCGTCGTCTCCGGAGCCGCGGCCGGACACCACGCCATCAACTGTACGAAGGTGCAGACCACCTCGATTGCGCCCACAATCCTGGCGCTCCTCGGTCTCAACCCCGCAGCACTGCAGGCTGTCCGCATCGAACACACCCCGCTACTCCCAGGCCTTCGCATCAAGTGACCGAACGCAGGGGCCACCGTCCGCCGGTGGCCCCTGACGGCACTTC
>CAXSEW010000659.1:0-2329 GCA_964236185.1 uncultured Nakamurella sp.
AGCTCCATCAACAGCACCCGGATGACCTGGGCCCGGCGCGGAACCTCGATCTGCAGCAGCTTCTCGACCGCCATGCAGTAGGCGGCCTCGTTGAACGCGGGTGACAGGTAGTCGGCTCTGGTGACGAAGGTGACCACCTGCGTCCAGTTCCGGAACTCGCAGGACTTCTCGATACCCGTGTGCAGGTAACCGATCACCGACCGGGCCTGCACCACAGTCTCGCCCTCGAGCTCGAGGATCAGCCGGAGCACACCGTGGGTGGACGGGTGCTGCGGGCCCATGTTGATGATGATGCGTTCGTCGGACGAACCGCCATCACCGAAGTTGCCGCTTCCCACTTCAGAGAGCATTTGGTCCCAGTCGCCGCCGGTGACGGTGAAGAGCCGACCCTCGGTCGTGCTGGTGCCCCGGGCAACCCGCGGGCCGCCGCGCACGTCGTCGGGCAGGAAGTCCTCGGTGAAGACCGGGCGGGAACCGGACGTCGGTGGAGTGGTCACGAGTACGACCTCCGTTGATCGGGTGCGGGAATCTCGGCGCCTTTGTACTCGACCGGGATGCCGCCGAGCGGATAGTCCTTGCGCTGCGGGTGGCCTTCCCAGTCGTCCGGCATGAGAATCCGGGTGAGACCGGGGTGACCGTCGAAGATGATGCCGAACATGTCCCAGGCCTCCCGCTCGTGCCAGTCGGCCGTCGGGTAGGTGGCCACGATGCTCGGCACGTGCGGATCCTCGATGCCGACGGCCACCTCCAGGCGGATGCGGCGACGGTAGGTCATCGAGGTCAGCTCGTAGACCACGTGCAGCCGGCGCGGCACCTGCGGGCCGTAATCCACGCCCGAGAGCGAGGAGGCCAGCTCGAAACGCAGCGACGGATCGTCGCGCAGCGCCCAGGCCAGCGCGGGCAGGTGTTCACGGGCGACGTAGAAGGTGATCTCGCCGTGGGCAACGCTGGTCTGCAGCAGGGCCGAGGACGGGATGGACCGCTGGGCCATGGCCGCGAGGAGTGCGTCCGCGACTTCATCAAATTCTCCGCGGCCATCATGGTCGGAGCCACTGCTCCGCTCGTTCCTCGCTCCGCGTACTCCTCCGAAAGGCCGCTCGGCCGGGGCCGGGGCCCACGGCTGGCTGACCAACAGCCCGAAGCCGGAGGTGTCGCCGGAGCCGTGCACACCGAACATCCCGGAGCGTTCGATGCCCACCGCCGAGACGCCCGGCCCGGTCGGCTCGGCCAGCGCAACGGACGACGCGACACCGCCGTTCGCCGGGTCGTCCTCCCCCACTGGGCTCTGATGGGAGGCGTCCTTGGTGGTGCCCTCGGGTGCGGTCGCCGGGGAATCGACCGAGGACGCCGCCCCGGGCGCGAGGTTGCCGGGCTGCTGGGTCGACGCAGCGCCCTCCGGATTCGCGGGCCCGGTCACGGCCGCATCGCCTGCCACTGGCTGCTTTCCACCGCGGCCGCCGATGCGGCCAACTGATCGTCGCTGGGCGACCGCTGCCCGTGGTAGACGCCGTTGCGCCCGTACCGGACCGAGGACGGCACCAGATCCGTTCGCTCGCCCACCCTCTCGCCGGCCCGGACGGCGCCGAGCGGCTCGTCCATGATCTTCGCGTGCAGTTTCAGGATGGCGTCGATCAGCATCTCCGGGCGTGGCGGGCAGCCCGGCAGGTACATGTCGACGGGAACGATGTGGTCGACGCCCTGCACCACCGCGTAGTTGTTGAACATCCCGCCGGACGACGCGCACACGCCCATCGCGATGACCCACTTGGGCTCGGGCATCTGGTCGTAGATCTGCCGCAGGACGGGCGCCATCTTCTGGGTGACCCGGCCCGCCACGATCATCAGGTCGGCCTGCCGGGGCGATGCCCGGAAGACCTCCATGCCGAACCGGCCCAGGTCGTACCGCGGTGCGCCGGTCGTCATCATCTCGATGGCGCAGCAGGCCAGACCGAACGTCGCCGGGAACAGCGACGCCTTGCGCGTCCAGTTGACCAGTTTCTCGACACCGGTCAGCAGGATGCCGTTCGGGATTTTTTCTTCAAGACCCATGACGAGTGCTTCCTGACGATCGGCGGAAAAGGACTGTGCTCACGGCATTCTCTGCCCGGGGACCGGCCATTCAGTCCCAGTCCAAGCCGCCCCGGCGCCAGACATAGGCGTAGGCGGCGAAGACGGTGACGATGAACAGGCCCATCTCGATCAGGCCGAAAACGCCGAGCTGGACCGCACTCTGGGCCCACGGGTACAAAAAGATGATCTCGATGTCGAAGACGAGGAAGAGCATCGCCGTCAGGTAGAACTTGATCGGGAAGCGGCCCGCGGTACCGGC
>CAXSEW010000660.1:0-2316 GCA_964236185.1 uncultured Nakamurella sp.
ACCCCGACGAGTTCAAGCAGTTGTGCTCCCGACCGCCTGCGGTGCACCGTTTTCCAGGCTCCATGGCTGCGCGCGTGCAGAGCGTCTGCCAGGTGCTGGTGGAGTCCTACGACGGCGACGCCGCGCAGCTGTGGCAGGAGGTGGACAGCGCCGAGGAGCTGCTGCGGCGGATCGGTGCGCTGCCCGGCTTCGGCGCCCAGAAGGCGGCCATCTTCGTCGCCCTGCTGGGCAAGCAGTACGGCGTCACCCCGCCGGGCTGGCGCACGGCAGCGGGTGCCTACGGCGAGGAGGGCAGCCGGCGGTCCGTCGCCGATGTCGTCGACGAGGAGTCGTTGGGCGCCGTCCGGGCCAGCAAGAAGGCCGCCAAGGCAGCGGCGAAGGCAGCCCAGAACACGTCCGACTGAGCCCTGCGTTTGCATAGCCTTCGCACGTCCGGTGCTTCCTCCGCGCGGAGTACCGTGAAAAGTGAACGGCCCCGGGAATCCCTGGGGCGCCGAGCCGACATTGCTGGCGGTCCGGGCGTTTTCCTCGATCGGAGCAGCACTTATGGCTAAGTCCTCCCTGCCGGACGGATCCCCGTCGCGTCGGGTGGAAGCCGCAGTCATCACCCAGGCGGAGCCGTCGCAGGACGAACAACTGCGAGCCCGCCGCAAGCGCTACATGCTGACGATGAGCATGCGTATTCCGCTGCTGATCGCGGCCACGGTTTTCTACCATCACCTCTGGTTGTCCATCCCGCTGCTGCTGATCTCCATCCCGCTGCCCTGGATGGCGGTACTGATCGCCAACGACCGGGCTCCGCGCAACCGCGCTCCCCGCAAGGTCGTGCCGGGAGTCATCAACTACGAGCGTGCGCTACCGCCGTCGCGTCGGGAAGTCGTCGACAGCGAGTAGTTTCGCACCAGATCCCCCCGCTACGGTGTCGGACGCCGAGCACGGCATACGGTGTTCCTCATGATCGCGCCGCCGGTGTCCGACACCGCTGTCCTCGCCGCCGTTGCTGGGCGGGTGTTCCGGGCGACCAACTCCTTGCACTCCTGCGTGTACTTCTCTCCGGAGGGTGACGAGGAGTACGTGGCAGCGGGGTTGCGCCCGGGACGGATGGGTTATTTCGCCTCCCGGAGTGCCCCGATGGGCGCCGTCGGGGCGGGCGTCGTCTCCGCCACCTTCTACAACTTCAACCCGGAGCTGGTGGGCCGGCACATCCCCCGGGCGTGGTCGCTGGCCACGCCGGAGCACGTGCTGGCCGCCCGGTGGAAGGTTGTCGACCGGACTTTGCGGCGACTACTGGGAAACGAGGTGATCGCCTCGGCCGAGCTGGCCCGCGCCGGGGAGTTCGCCCGCCGGATAGCAGGACGGTGCAGTCCGGAAGGCCGGCCGTTGTTCGCCGGGCATGCCGGACTGGGCTGGCCGACCGAGCCGCAGCTGGTGTTCTGGCATGCGGTGACGCTGTTGCGCGAGCATCGCGGGGACGGCCACATCGCCGCGCTGGTGGACGCCGAGCTGTCCGGGATCGAGGCGCTGATCACCCACACGGCCACCGGCCGGGGGTTCCAGGTGCCCGCCGCGAAGGCGCTACGGATGTGGTCGGACGAGCAGTGGACGACCGGGCAGGACGGGCTGCGCGACCGTGGGTTGCTCGCCGCCGACGGAGCACTGACGCTGGCCGGGGCCAAGCTCCGCGAGCAGGTGGAGGCCGAGACCGACCGGCTCAGCGCCGCGCCGTGGCGGGGCGTCCCCGCCGACGAGGTGGAGACCTTCATCGACTACGCGAAATCGCTGACCAGGATTGCCGTGTCGGCCGGCGCGTTCCCGGATACGGTGTTCGCGCGATGACGACCACCTCCGCGGGTCCCGCGCCCGGCCCGGCGCCGACACCTGCACCGGCCAAGCCGGTGCAGACCGTCACCCAGGTCATCATCCGGTTCGCCGGCGACTCCGGTGACGGCATGCAGCTGACCGGCGACCGGTTCACCGGCGAGACCGCGGTCTTCGGCAACGGACTGTCCACGCTGCCCGACTTCCCGGCGGAGATCCGTGCCCCAGCCGGAACCCTGCCCGGGGTGTCGGCGTTCCAACTGCAGTTCGCCGACCATGCGGTCGTCACTCCCGGCGACGCGCCCGACGTGCTCGTCGCGATGAACCCGGCCGCCCTCAAGGCGAATCTTGCCGGGGTACCGGTGGGCGGCACGGTCATCGTCGACACCGACGAGTTCACCCCGCGCAACCTGGCCAAGGTCGGCTACGCCGCCGACCCGCTCCGCGACGGCAGCCTCGCCGGCTACCAGGTGCACGAGGTGGCGCTGACCTCGATGA
>CAXSEW010000661.1:0-2308 GCA_964236185.1 uncultured Nakamurella sp.
ATCTGCTCCGTCAACCCAGCGTCTGCTTCATCGCCACCACGATGCCGGACGGATCGCCGCAGCTCACCCAGACCTGGGTGGACACCGACGGCGAGCACGTCCTGATCAACACCGTCGAGGGGTTCCAGAAGGTCCGCAACATCGAGCGGGACGCCCGGGTGGCGGTGAGCGTGATCGACCCGGCCAACCCCTTCCGTTACTACACCGTCCGCGGGAAGGTGGTGGCCACCACCACCGATCGGGCGGCCGACCACATCGAGATGCTGTCGCAGAAGTACACCGGTGGCCCGTACGCCTGGTACGGCGGCCGCGACCAGGTCCGGGTGCTGCTCACGATCACCGCTGACCGGATCCACGCGATGGGCTGACCGCGGTCGTCGTCCGCCCCTTGCCGCGGACCGTCGGACGGGCTCGTGCGAGACGCCAGATGCCGGTCCCGACCACCAGCAGGAGCGCGAACCAGGCGACTATGCCCAGCGCGACCTCGTTGTCGAGGAACTTGCTGGCATGCGTCGGTGTCCGTGTCCAGGGCAGGCCGCCGGTCCAGCGGTTGTAGATCACGAACAGCATGATGCCTGCGGTGAGGTTGTAGAGCGTGGCCGTCGCCAGGCCGATCAGGTAGCTCGCAGCGGCCGGCCAGGCGGCGTACTGCACCCCGAATGCGGGCGACAGCAACAGGAATGCGCTCAGTGACACGCCGATCGCCGGCGCCAGCCGGTCAGGGTGCCGCCAGACGAACGCCGCCGGCACCGCGCAGCACAGCACCAGCACGACGAATCGGCCCGGCCCGGCCAGGAACGTCGACCACCCGGGGTCGCCGAACCAGTGACCGATCTGGACCAGCCCCCACTGCCGCAGGTCCGAGCCCGTGTAGAAGATGACGTGCGCGAGGACGTTGCGGCCCTGCAGCGCCAGCGCCGGACCCCAGGTGACAGCGAAGACGACGGCGCCCGCTCCGGCGAACCGCCAGAACGTGCGGGTCCCCCGAGTGGCCGCGTACACGAGCAACGCGGGCACGGCGACGACCGGGACGATCTTCACGCCCAGCGCCAGGGCAATCGCCGCACCAGCCAGCGCCGGCCGGTCGCGGTCGGCGAGCAGCCAGACGCTGAGGATTGTGAGCATCGAAAAAATGGTGTCCGTATTGCCGTGGTACCCCGACACCAGGAACAGCACCGGGCTCACGCCCACCAGCACACCGGAGACCGTGGCGGTCGGCAGCGTTCCGCGGCGTCGGAGCAGCTCGAAGACCACCACGGCACCGACCAGATCAGCAAGGCTGGCGATCACCCGGATGGCCGCGCCGACGTCGACGCCCCAGTGGCCGACACCGTTCACCACCTCCAGGAAGTAGCCGATGACCGGAGGGTGGTTGTAGAGCAGACCCGGCCAAGTCAACCCGTACACACCGACCGGGCCGGCCGACCGGACGCCGTCGGCGAAGGCCTGCCAGCGGCCGACATCGCTGGTGCCGTAGGTGCGGAACGCAAGCAGCACCTTGAACAACAGAGCGATCGCACTGGCGCCGAGCACGACGACTCGTCCGCGCACCACCCGGTCCATCGATCACCTCCTGTTGCCCCGACACCCAACCTATCGAGCCGATACCAGCAGCCTGTGGAGGTGTTGGGAGCGGCGCGGTCAGCCGGATCCGGTCGACCGACGGCCCAGCAGCGCGAGTGCCTCGACCAGCCGACGCAGCGACCGCACCGCTCCGACGTGCGCGGTCGGACCCGACCGGTCGACGTCGATGCCCTCCAGCAGCTCCCGGACCACGTCGAGCACTTCCGGTGCCCCGATCGGCAGGGCCGGTGGATCGCCCAGCTCCGACGCGCCGGCCAACCTCCTGGCTTCGCGGGCCACCTCCCGGCTCGCCCGGGCCAGCGTGGCCGCCGCGGCGCCGGACGGCGGGTGCAGCGAAATGGCAGCGGAGAAGGCGCGAGCCGACGCACCGCAGGTGCCGAGCACCGAGACCCGGTGTCGCACGCCCGATCGATCCGACCCGAACAGCCGGCCCTTGGTCAGGGCGCGGCGGGTGTGGACCAACTGGCGTGCGCTGGCCTCGGTGACCATGGTGAGGGTCAGTGGTGTGCGGGCCGGGATCCCACCTTCCAGCGTCTGCGCGCAGGCCTCGAGAAGTTCGCCCAGATCGTCCAGGAACTCGCGCCGCGCCACCCGCAGCGTGGCCCGGCTGTGGGTGGGCAGCACCACCAGGGAGACGAAGATGCCGATGGCCGCACCGGCCACCGTCTCGACCAGCCGCACCAGTAGCAGCTCGTCGCTGAAGGTGCCGAGCAACGTGTACAGC
>CAXSEW010000662.1:0-2294 GCA_964236185.1 uncultured Nakamurella sp.
AGGCTGCAGGACGTCTGGGCGTTCTCGATCTTGGACAACATTGCCTTCGACACCCCCACCCGCGCCGCCATCTCTGCCACCGACACGCCGGACGCCTGACGGTAGGCGCGGACCTGGGCGGCGATCGCCCGTTCCAGATCGCCTTCCCCGCTTGCCATCAACGGCCGTGCGCAGCGAGGGTGAACCGCCGTTCCGGCGTGCCGCTACCGGTGACGAGGTCGGCGGTCAACTCGCCGATCAGGGGCGCGAACTTGGCTCCGTGCCCCGAGCACGCCGAGCAGACGACCAGCGGTCCGACCCGGTCCAGGACGAAATCCTCGTTTGCGGTGGAGGTGTACAGGCAGGTCGCTTCGGCGAACGGTTCCGGTACCAGGCCCGGCAGCCACCTTCGGACATAGTCGACTATTTTCTCTCGGCCGGCGGGATCGACCTGCCCGTTCCGACCCGTTGCGCTGGTGTCGAATCCGCCGGCGTGGTGTTCGGCGACCTTGCGCGCGCCATCCGGGCCGCCGTCCCGTCCGCCGGGAAGGCTGTAGGTGGAGAGCCTTTCCTTGTGGATGGCGATCGGCCACTCCGGTACGCCGTCGGCCCTGGCGAAATGGAACACCTGCTGCTGGCTGACCCGCAGCGGCGGCAGCTTCAACTCGAGGCCGTCGACGGCGGAGCCCAGGTCTTCGAGCCAGGCGCCCGCTGCCAGCACCACCCGTCGGGCACGGACCGGACCGCGGCTGGTCGCCACCACCGCGCCGCCGGGCACCGCCCTGATCGAAGTCGCAGCGGTCCGGTCCGCGATCACCGCACCCCCGGCGCGCGCCGCGGCGAGCGCCGCCGTCACCGACCGATCGCAGTCCACCGTGCCGGCCTGCTCGTGGTAGAGCACCTCGCCGTCGAACCGCATGCCCGGCCAGCGATCTCGCGCTGCGCGGGGGTCGAGCACCTCGTGCGGGATGCCGGACGTGGCCAGGGCGGCCACCACGGCGTGCAGCTCCCGAGCCGGTCCGTGGTCGATACCGCCGGTGATCCGCAGCAGGGGGGTTCCCGCGGCGCGCTCCAGCTCGGACCACAATTCGAACGCCCGGCCGGTGAGCCGCACGTAGAACTCATCGGGATAGGCGCGGCGGACAATACGTGCGCTGCCGTGCGAACTTCCGTGCAGGTGCCCGGCCGCGTACTGCTCGACGACCAGCACCCGCAGACCCCGCGCGGTGGCCGACATCGCTGTCATCGAGCCCATCAGGCCGGCGCCGATCACGATGACGTCCACCTCGCCCGGCAGGTCGGCGTCGGGCCCGGGGATGGTCGTCGGACGGGCCTGGGTCACAGCCGGGCACCCGGTATCCACGAGGTGCCAACCAGCGGAATACGCGTGATGGCAGCGGATTCGATGGTCAACGCCGCGAGATCCTCGGGTTCCAGGTGGTGCAGGTGCGCCTTCCCGCAGGCTCTGGCGATGATCTGCGCCTCCATGGTGAGCACCCGCAGGTAGTTGGCCAGCCGGTGGCCGGCCTTGACCGGGTCGAGCCGCGCCGCGAGTTCCACGTCCTGCGTGGTGATGCCGGCCGGGTCCCGGCCGTCCTGCCAGTCGTCGTAGTACCCGGCCGCGGATCCGAGGAGGCGGTACTCCTCGTCCAGCGACGGGTGGTTGTCGCCCAGGGCGATCAGGGCGGCGGTGCCGATGGACACCGCGTCCGCGCCCAGCGCCATGCACTTGGCCACGTCCGCGCCGTTGCGGATACCACCGGACACGATCAGTTGCACCTTGCGGTGCATGTCCATCTCCTGCAGCGCGCGGACCGCCTCGCCGATCGCCGCCAGCGTCGGAATGCCCACGTGCTCGATGAAGACGTCCTGCGTCGCAGCGGTCCCGCCCTGCATACCGTCCACGACCACCACATCGGCGCCCGCTTTAACGGCCAATTTGACGTCGTAGTAGGTCCGGGTGGCGCCGACCTTGACGTAGATCGGCTTCTCCCAGTCGGTGATCTCCCTCAGTTCGGCGATCTTGATGGTGAGGTCGTCCGGTCCGGTCCAGTCCGGATGGCGGCAGGCGCTGCGCTGGTCGACACCCATCGGCAGCGTGCGCATGTCGGCCACCCGCTCCGAGATCTTTTGTCCGAGCAGCATGCCGCCGCCGCCCGGCTTGGCACCCTGCCCGAGGACGATCTCGATGGCATCGGCCCGGCGCAGATCATCCGGGTTCATCCCGTAGCGCGACGGAAGGTATTGGTACACCAAATACTTCGACTGGTCGCGTTCCTCGGGCGTCATCCCGCCGTCGCCGGTGGTGGTCGAGG
>CAXSEW010000663.1:0-2283 GCA_964236185.1 uncultured Nakamurella sp.
CCCGGGTTGGCTGATCGTGGTCTGCCTGCCGGCCTGCTCGTGATATTCCTTGCTCTGACAAACCTGTTCCCGAAGCAGGCAGACCCGACGCGGCGCCACCGAGCGGGCGGACCCGCGGCAAGCGATCAGTCGACGGCTGAGGGCAAGCTGACCGGAGAGGCGCAATGACCGAACTCCCACTGGCCGTCGACGAGTTCAGCCCGGACGTCACCTACCTGAACACCGCCTCGCTCGGCCTGCCGCCACGCCGGTCGTTGACGGCGCTGCACAGTGCGCTTGAGCAGTGGCGAGCCGGGCGGGCGGCTCCGCCGGACTACGACGAGGTGCTCTCCGCTGCCCGGGCGACCTACGCCCGGCTGGTCGGGGTGGATCCCTGCGTGGTGGCCGTCGGCAGCCAGGTGAGCGTGTTCGCCGGGCTGGTGGCGGCGTCGCTGCCGGTCGGCAGCGAGGTGCTGGCGGTGGCCGGCGAGTTCTCCAGCGTGGTCTTCCCCTTCCTGGCGCAGGAGCGGCGAGGTGTGCGGGTCCGCGAGGTACCACTGGAGCAGCTGGCCGGGTCGGTCACCGAGCGAACAGCACTGGTCGCGGTGTCGGCCGTCCAGTCCGCCGATGGGCGGCTGGTCGACGTCGACGCGTTGACCGCCTCCTGTGCGGCCACCGGCACCCGCGTGCTGCTGGACACCACCCAGGCGGTCGGTTGGCTGCCGGTGGACGCCAGCCGGTTCGCGTACACCACCGGTGGCGGCTACAAATGGCTGCTGTCCTCCCGTGGCACCTGCTTCTTCACGGTGGCTCCGGAGGTGATGGACGAGCTGATCCCGCACACCGCCGGCTGGTACGCCGGCGCCGACCGTTGGAACAGCCTCTACGGCGGACCGCTGCGACTGGCGACGGACGCCCGCCGGTTCGACGTCTCCCCCGCCTGGCACTCCTGGGTCACCCAGGCGCCGGCGTTGGAACTGCTGGCCGGCATCGGGACGCCCGCTCTGCACGCCCATGCGGTGGGTCTGGCCAACCGATTCCTGGCCGGCATCGGGCTACCGCCCGGCGACTCGGCCATCGTGAGTATCGCCGCCGACGACGCGGCCCGAACGCGGCTGCAGGAGGCCGGGGTGGTCGCCAGCCTGCGGGCCGGGCGGGTGCGACTCGCGTTCCACCTCTACAACACCGCGGCCGACGCCGACCTGGCGGCGACCGCGCTGACCGGCTGATGGCGGACTCAGCGGTTGCCCGTCCAGCCCGGAGAGCCTCGCGGCCGGACGGTCCGCGACCCGATCTCCTGCTTGCTACCGTCGTCGAATGGTCCCGCACGTCTCGTCCCCTGCGCTGCCCTTCGATCCGATCGCGAAAGCAGCGCAGACCTGGGCGGAGCGTATCGGCCCGAACGGCGCGATGGCCGCCGTCACGAACATCATGCGGGTGCAGCAGATTCTGCAGGCCAGTGTCGACGAGGCGCTCAAGCCGCACGGGCTGACCTTCGCCCGCTACGAAGCTCTGGTGCTGCTGTCGTTCTCCCGGCGTGGGTCACTGCCGATGCGGATGATGGGCGAACGCCTGCAGCTGCATCCCACCTCGATCACCAACATCGTCGACCGGTTGGAAGCCGACGGCCTGGCCCGGCGGCTGCCGCACCCCAGTGACCGCCGGACCACGTTGGTCGAGTTGACCGATCAGGGTCAGGAGCGACTTGCCGGAGCGACGGCGGCTGTCACGACGGCCAATTTCGGCCTGTTCGGTCTCGAGGATCAGGAGTCGGCGCAGCTCTCGGAACTGCTCACCAAGGTCCGTCGGTCAGCCGGCGACTTCGCCTGATCGGGTGGGTGGCGCGGAGATGATCAACGCGTCGCCCTGACCGCCGCCGCCGCACAGGGCCGCCGCCCCGATCCCACCGCCGCGCCGGGCGAGCTCGAGGGCGAGATGGAAGACCAGTCGAGCACCGGAGGCACCGATCGGGTGGCCGAGCGCGATGGCTCCGCCGTTGACGTTGACCCGGTCCTCCGACACCTTGAGATCCCGGGCCGAGGCGATACCCACGGCGGCGAAGGCCTCGTTGATCTCGATCAGGTCCAGCTGCTCGACGTCGATGCCGGCTTTGGCGCACGCGGCCCGGATGGCGTTGGCCGGTTGCAGCTGCAGCGACGAGTCCGGCCCGGCCGCCATGCCGTACGCCTCGATCTCGGCGAGCCAGGTCAGCCCCCGGCTCTCGGCGACCTCCTTGCGCATCACCACGACGGCGACGGCGCCGTCGGTGATCGGTGATGCGCTACCGGCGGTGATGGTGCCGTC
>CAXSEW010000664.1:0-2282 GCA_964236185.1 uncultured Nakamurella sp.
GGTGAATTCCGCTTCCAGGTCGTTGATCCGGCCGGAGACGCCGTGGCTGAACCGACGGCGGACCACCTCGGCGATGGATGCCACATCGTCGCCGGGCTTCTCCCGGATGGCGAACCGCCGATAGTCGCTGCGCTTGGGCAGACCGTCCTCGAACACCACCAGCGATGCCACCACATTGGTCCCCTGGACGTGCGAGATGTCGATGCACTCGATGCGCAGCGGCGCGTTGTCCATCCCCAGCGTCTCGGCCACCTCGACCAGTGCCGCGGACCGTGCGGTGAGATCGCTCGCCCGCTTGAGCCGGTGCTGCGCGAGAGCTTCGGCGGCGTTGCGGGTGACCGTCGCGGCGAGGTCCTTCTTGTCGCCGCGCTGGGCGATCCGCAGCGACACCCGGCCGCCGCGCAGGTCAGCAAGCCACTGCACCATCTGCTCGCCGTCGGCGGGCACCGCCGGCACCAGGATCTCCTTGGGGACGGCGGTCGCCCCCTCGTCGGCGGCGCGTCCGCCGTAGAACTGCAACAGGAAGTTCTCCACCAGCCGGCCGGTGCCGGCGTCGTCCGGACCGCCGCCGCGCTCCCCTGCCGTATCGGCATCGACGTCGACGATCCATCCGCGTTGGCCGCGGACCCGGCCGCCCCGGACGTGGAACACCTGGACCGATGCCAGCAGGTCGTCCGCGGCGATGCCGATGACGTCGGCGTCCGTACCGTCCCCGAGCACCACCGCCTGCTTCTCCACCGCCCGCCGCAGCGCGCCCAGGTCGTCGCGCAGTCGGGCCGCCCGCTCGAAGTCCAGCTCGGTCGCGGCGGCTGCCATCTCCTTCTCCATCCGGCGGATCATCGGGTCCGCCTTGCCTGCCATGAAGTCGCAGAAATCGTTGACGATGTCGCGGTGTTGGTCCTTGGAAACGGCGGCCGTGCACGGCGCCGAGCACTTGCCGATGTAGCCCAGGAGGCAGGGCCGACCGATCTGCTGTGAGCGTTTGAACACACCCGACGAGCAGGTGCGGGCCGGGAACACCCGCAGCAGCAGGTCGAGCGTCTCCCGGATGGCCCAGGCGTGGGCATAGGGACCGAAGTAGCGCACGCCCTTGCGGTGCGGCCCGCGCATCACCTGCAGGCGGGGAAACTCCTCGCCCAGGGTGACGGCAAGTTCGGGGTAGGACTTGTCGTCGCGGTACCGGACGTTGAACCGCGGGTCGAATTCCTTGATCCAGTTGTATTCCAGCTGCAGCGCCTCGACCTCGGTCGACACCACGGTCCACTCGACCGACGCTGCGGTGGTGACCATCTGGGCCGTGCGCGGATGCAGCCCGGCCAGGTCCGAGAAGTAGGAATTGAGCCTGGATCGCAGGCTCTTCGCCTTGCCCACATAGATGACCCGACGGGCGGAGTCCCGGAACTTGTAGACCCCCGGCGATTCGGGGATCGTGCCGGCGGCGGGACGGTAGGTGGACGGATCAGGCACAGCTTCGAGGGTAATCCAGCGGTCCGACACCGGGCGTCGATCCGGGGTCGTGCCCTCCCGCGGCCGGGACACAGCAAGTTTGGAACCGGGTTGCGAAGTGAACAACTTCTCGTGAAGACCTCGGCGGCGCGGCCGGTGGTTACTGTGTTCACGGCCCGGTGGGGATCGATTGAAGATTCTGCCGGGTCGCCGCCGTGCGCGCACCGAAGAAGTCGGTGCACGAGGATCGAGGAGTCTCATGGAAATCTGGCCAGGTACCGCCTACCCGCTCGGGGCGACCTTCGACGGCACGGGCACCAACTTTGCGATCTTCAGCGAGATGGCCGACAAGATCGAGCTCTGCCTGCTCGACGACGACGGCACCGAGACCCGCATCACCATGCCCGAGGTCGACGCCTACGTCTGGCACTGCTACCTGCCGACGGTGCAGCCGGGGCAGAGCTACGGGTACCGCGTGCACGGGCCCTACGATCCGTCGAAAGGCTTCCGCTGCAACCCGAACAAGCTGCTGCTCGATCCCTACGCCAAGTCGATCACCGGGCAGGTGGACAGCCACCAGTCGGTCTTCTCCTACAACCTGGGCTTCCCGGACTCCAGGAACGACGACGATTCGGCGCCGCACACCATGCGCTCGGTGGTCATCAATCCGTTCTTCGACTGGACCGGCGACCGCATGCTGCGGATCCCGTACAACGACAGCGTCATCTACGAAACCCATGTCAAGGGCCTGACCGCCCTGCATCCGGAGGTCCCGGAGAGCCAGCGCGGAACCTACGCCGGTCTGGCCCACCCGGCGGTCATCGACCACCTGTCCC
>CAXSEW010000665.1:0-2274 GCA_964236185.1 uncultured Nakamurella sp.
CCGGCGGGACGCGGTCGACGCGGTGGCCGCCCGGTTCGGGCTGCCCCGGCGCACCGTTTATGCGGTGGGCCATCGCAGCTGACCGGAGTTAACCTGCGGTGGGCCGGTGTGGCCCGTTCGCTGGTGGAAGGAGATTGAAATGTCCGAGCTCAAGCAGCAACTGCGCGCTGATCTCACGGCAGCGATGAAGGCCCGCGACACCCTGACGTTGGGCACGCTGCGGATGGTGCTGGCCGCCGTCACCAACGAAGAGGTGTCCGGCGCCGCCGCCCGCGAGCTGACCGACCCGGAAGTGACCACCGTGCTGGCCCGCGAGGTGAAGAAGCGCAAGGAATCGGCAGAGGCGTTCGACGGTGCCGGCCGCACCGAGCTCGCCGAACGGGAGCGCGACGAGTCGGCCGTCATCGCCGGGTACCTGCCGCAGCAGCTCACCGACGACGAGATTCCCGCGCTGGTGGCGGAGTCGGTGGCCGCGGTGGCTGCGTCCACCGGGGCCGCGCCGACGATGAAGCAGATGGGTCTGGTGATCAAGGACGCGCAGGCCCGCGCGGCCGGCCGGGCCGAGGGCGGGAAGATCGCTGCGGCGGTGAAAGCGGCGTTGGCCTGAGCCGGGTGGCTCGATCGTGGGCGGTTGCCGGGCGGACGGGGCCCGGTTTCCGGCCGCTGCGCGGCGTGCGGAAAGCTGACGTCCACACCCGCGCCGATCGGTCGGCGCCCGATCTCGGAGGTCCCCATGTCCGACACCACCGCCACGGCTGACATCGGGGTCACCGGCATGGCCGTGATGGGTTCCAATCTGGCACGCAACTTCGCCAGCAAGGGCTTCGTCACCGCGATCCACAACCGCACCAACGCGAAGACCCGCGCGCTGATCGAGGAGCACGGTAGCGACGGCGACTTCATCCCGGCCGAGACGGCCGCCGAGTTCGTTGCTTCCCTGAAGACCCCCCGCAAGATCATCATCATGGTCAAGGCCGGCCTGCCGACCGACGCCGTCATCACCGAGCTGACCGACCTGCTCGAGCCGGGCGACATCCTGATCGACGGTGGTAACGCGCAGTTCGCCGACACCATCCGGCGGGAGGCCGACGCCAAGGTGAAGGGCGTCAACTTCGTCGGCTGCGGCATCTCCGGTGGCGAGGAGGGCGCGCTGCTCGGCCCGTCGATCATGCCCGGTGGGTCTGCCGAGGCCTACGAGTCGCTCGGACCGATCCTGGAGAAGATTTCCGCGCAGGTGGACGGCGCGCCGTGCTGCACACACATCGGCGAGAACGGGGCCGGTCACTTCGTGAAGATGGTGCACAACGGCATCGAGTACGCCGACATGCAGCTGATCGCCGAGGCTTACGACCTGCTGCGCCGCGGCGCGGACCTCTCGCCCGCCGAGATCGCCGACATCTTCGCCGAGTGGAACAAGGGCGACCTCGACTCGTTCCTGATCGAGATCACCGCCGAGGTGCTGCGCCAGGTGGACGCCGACACGGGGAAGCCGTTCGTCGACGTCGTCGTCGACGCCGCCGGGATGAAGGGCACCGGGACCTGGACCGTGCAATCGGCGCTCGAGCTGGGCGTACCGGTGTCCGGCATCGCCGAGGCGGTGTTCGCCCGCGGGTTGTCCTCCGCCGCCGACCAGCGCGCCGGTGCCGGGGATCTCCCCGGACCGGACGGTACCTGGGAGATCGAGGACAGGAGCGCCTTCGTCGAGGACGTGCGACAGGCGCTGTACGCGTCGAAGATCGTCGCCTATGCACAGGGTCTGGACGAGATCGTCGCCGGTGCAACGTTCTACAACTGGAACATCGACCTGGGAGCGGTGGCCCGGATCTGGCGCGGCGGCTGCATCATCCGGGCGGTGTTCCTGAACCGGATCACCGAGGCCTACGACGGCGCGGCCGACCGGCCAGGTTCGCTGCTGTTCGCGCCGTACTTCACCGAAGCCGTTGCCGGCGTCCAGGACTCGTGGCGCCGGGTGGTCGCCGGGGCAGCCCGGTCGGGTATTCCGACACCAGGTTTCAGCGCGGCGCTGGCGTACTACGACGGCCTGCGCTCCCCACGGCTACCGGCTGCCCTGATCCAGGGCCAGCGGGACTTCTTCGGCGCCCACACCTACCGCCGCGTCGACAAGGAAGGAATCTTCCACACCCTCTGGTCCGGCGACCGCACCGAAGTCACCGCCTGACCTCGCCGCCCGCGCTGCGGCTCGCTTCCGGCGCGGATCAACTAGTGTCCTGCGCCGTTGAAAGCTTTAATTAGTGGTAGAATTGGTCATGGTGC
>CAXSEW010000666.1:0-2268 GCA_964236185.1 uncultured Nakamurella sp.
TCCGGTGTGCCGGTCGGCCGACCTGCTGCGGGGCGAACGGCCGGAGGTGGCCGGGAAGCTCGTCGAGTCCGCGATCGTCGTGGTGGCAGCCTTGCGCTCGCTGCTGCCGGCGACGTCGGCGGCCTGCCAACCGACCGATCCGTCGCCTTCAGGTCCGGCGCCCGGGCCGGCGGCGCCCGGGCCGGCGACGCGGACGGGGCAACCCGGCGGCACACCACCGTCACGGCCCGGCATCGAACGGATCGACATCCGATGAGCCGCACGTTCACCATCGGCATCGACATCGGCGGTACCTCCGTCCGCGCGGCCGTCATCGACAACGAGTGTCACGTGGTGGCCTCCCGCCGCGCCTTCACGCCGCGGACGGTGGCCGACACCGAGGACGTGCTGTCCCGGTTGATCACCGAGTTGGCCGCGGAACACGAGGTCGGTGCGGCCGGGCTGGCCGTCGCGGGGTTCGTCTCCACCGACCGGTCGCGGGTGATGTTCGCGCCGCACCTCGCCTGGCGCGGCGACCCGGTGCCGGCCAGGTTGACCGCCCGGCTGGGGCTGCCGGTGGTGATGGACCACGACGTCAACTCGGCAGCGTGGGCGGAATACCGACACGGCGCAGCCACCGGCTCACCCGTCGCCCTGCTGATCGCGCTGGGCACCGGTATCGGCGCCGGCCTGGTCGTGGACGGCGAGATCTACCGTGGGGCCCACGGTGTCGCGCCGGAGCTGGGACACGTCGTGGTGGTTCCTGGCGGCCGGCCGTGTCCGTGCGGCAAGCGGGGCTGCTGGGAACGCTATTGCTCGGGCACCGCACTGGCCCAGACCGCGCAGGAGTTGTTGAACGGCAGCACCGACGGCCTGCCGGTCGCGCTGTCCGCAGCGGAACGGGCGTCCAGTCCGCTGTCCACGATGGCCCCGGCCGCGATCACCGGGACGATGGTCGCTGCAGCCGCGTCGGCCGGGGACCCGGTCGCGCTGGCGGCGATGGCGGATCTCAGCCGCTGGCTCGGCGTCGGACTGGCGATGGCCACCGACATCCTCGACCCGGAGGTCATCGTTCTCGGCGGCGGCGTCGCCGCAGCTGCGCCGCACTACCTGCCGGGCGCCGTCGCCGACCTGTCGAGGGCGATGACCGGCGCCGGACACCGTCCGGAGCCCCGGGTCGTGGTCGCGAAATTCGGCGACCGGGCCGGGATCATCGGGGCCGCGCTGTTGGCCGGTGCCGCGGTCGGTACCCCGCCGGTCGATCTCGCCCCAGCCTGAGCAGTTTCGCCCACCAAGAGCAGTTTCGACCCAGCCCGGGTTCTGGCCCGGTCCGAGGTGATCGGCGGCCCTGTCGCCTTCGTTACAGGCGTGCCCCGTCGTCCCAGCCGTCGGCGTCGTCGGGGTTGCCGGCGTGCGGCCGCAGGCCCCAGACGAGAATGCCGAAGCCCCCGACCAGGCAGGTCATCGCCAGCACGAGCACCACATCCGGACCGACCTGCAGCAGACCCGGCCGCAGCAGCAGGAACACCCCGAGCCCCATCAGCAGCAGCGCAACGACGGTGCGCCGACCGGGCCGGGGGACCGGCGGCGGGTCGGGCGGGGTGAAGTGGGCGTCGTCCGCCTGGAGTTCGGCCTCGGCGTCGGCCTGGGCAGCGGCGAACAGCGCAACCTCTTCCGCGCGCTGCGCCTTCCGCAGCGCCCGCCGCCGTTCGCGCTCCTCGGCAACGGCCTGCTCCTCCGCGGTGCGCCGATCCGCTGCGGCATCGGCAGCGGCATCCACCGGCTGCGCTATTCCGGTCGCCGGTCGTTCGTCACCCGTGTCCCACGACATGGATCCCGACATGGCCGAGACGATGGCGGCGAACTGCGCGTCGATCTCGGCGGCGGACCGCTGTCGCTCGGCCGGGTCGGTGTCGTCGGGGGGAGGCGCATTCATGCCGCACGCCCGCTGACCCGCCGGATGAAGGCCACCGACCGGTCGAAGATCAGCTCGGCGTCGTAGTCGAGCGTGGCCACGTGGAAGCTGCGTTCCAGCACGACCTCGGTGACGTCGGTGGCGGAGATGGAGTCCAGGATCAGCTTCGAGTTCTCCGGCTCGACGACATGGTCGACCCGAGAATGCAGCAGCAGCACTGGTTGCCGGACCAGCGACAGGTCCCTACGGGTGACCGCCCAGCCCTTGCGCAGGGAATCCACGGCCTTGAGCGGCGTGCGGGAGTAGCCCAATTCGGTCGTGTTCGGCTGGGCGATGTCGTCGGTGACGCCCTTGATGGACGGCACCAGGTACTT
>CAXSEW010000667.1:0-2262 GCA_964236185.1 uncultured Nakamurella sp.
CGGCAGGTGTCGGTCAGTGCCCCGGCGCCGCGGAGCAAGTCGACGGTGCGCGAGTACTCCGGAGCGGTGAGCGGGTCGAGCGGGTGCAGCGCGGCGGCTCGGGTCAAGAGGTCGATCCCGCGGAATTGGCAGCGGCCGCAGCGGTCGCCGGCACGACCGACTCGCGGTCGACGTCGGGCTCGATGTAGATCACCTTGGCCGCCGGTACGGCAGCGCGGACCCGCTGCTCGACGGCATCGATGGCGCCGGCGACCTCGAGGGCGGAGTCCGTCGCGGTCACCGCCACCTTCATGCCGACCATCAGCTCGTCCGGCCCGAGGTACAGCGTCTTCATGTGGATGATGCGTTCGATGTCCTCGCCGGCGAGGGCGGCCTGCGTGATCGCGGTCGCATCCTCCGCGGACGCGCCCTCTCCGACCAGCAGGCTCTTCACCTCGACGCCCAGCACGATGGCCACCAGGACCAGCAGCACTCCGATCGCCACGGTGCCGACGCCGTCCCAGACGCCGTCGCCGGTGATCACCGCGATGACGACGCCCAGCAGCGCCAGCACCAGGCCGATCAGAGCGGCCATGTCCTCCAGCAGCACCACCGGCAGTTCCGGCGACTTGGCGCGCCGGATGAACTCCAGGATCGAGATGCCCTTGCGGTGCTCGGCGGATTCGTGCAGCGCCGTCCGCAGCGAGTAGGTCTCCAGGCCGATCGAGATGAGCAGGATGGCGATCGGGATCCAGGCCCGTTCCACCGGTTCCGGATGCTGCAGCTTGTGCACGCCCTCGTAGATCGCGAACACGCCGCCGACGCTGAACAAGATGATCGAGACCATGAAGGCGTAGACGTAGCGCTCCCGCCCGAAGCCGAACGGATGGTCGGCCGTGGCCGCCTTCTTGGCCTTCTTCCCGCCGATCAGCAGCAGAACCTGGTTGCCCGAGTCGGCCAGCGAGTGCACCGCCTCGGCAAGCATCGAGGACGCACCGGAGATCAGGAACCCGATGAACTTCGCCACCGCGATGCCCAGGTTCGCCGACAACGCGGCCACGATGGCTTTGTTGCCGCCTTCTGTGCTCATGCTCGATGACTTCCATTCGCTCGACGCCGTGGGTCCGACAGGTGATGCAGGGAAAGTGTCCCACGAAGCGCCCGGCCAAGCCCGAGGCTTGGACCGGAGCCGCTCCGGACCCCCGCAGGACATCCGGTCGTTACAGGGACACAATGCTCTGTCATGAGCACGTCACACGTCCGCCCTACGGTTCGGCCCATGGCCGATCTGTTCCAGGACTATCCGTTCGGGCGGGCATGGGACGAGATGTTCTCCACCGCCGGCGTCGTCCGTCCTGCGTACGAGTCGGTGCACGCCGCGCTGCAGACGCTCAGTGCCGCCGAGCTCAAGGCCCGCGCCGACATCATGGGGCGCACCTTCCTGGACCAGGGCATCACCTTCGCGCTCGGCGGGGTGGAACGGCCGTTCCCACTCGACCTGATCCCCCGCATCGTCACCGCCCACGAGTGGGAAGTGGTGCAGACCGGTGTGCCGCAGCGGGTGCGCGCACTGGAGGCGTTCCTGGCGGACTGTTACGGAGCGGGCAGAATCTTCGACGACGGCGTGGTTCCGCGCCGGTTGGTCACCACCTCGCCGCATTTCCACCGCCAGGTCGCCGGGATGATCGGGCAGGACGGCGCCCGCATCGTCATCTCCGGGGTCGACCTGATTCGCGACGAGAACGGCGTCTTCCGGGTGCTCGAGGACAACGTGCGGGTGCCGTCGGGTGTGTCCTACGTGCTGGAGAACCGGCAGGCGGTGTCGCAGGTGCTCAGCGAAGCCGGCGGCGACCAGCAGATCCGTTCCGTCGCGGAGTACCCGGGGCGACTGCTCCGCGCGCTCCGGGCGGTCGGCCCGTCGAACGTGCGGGACCCGACGGTCGTCGTGCTGACGCCGGGCGTCTACAACTCCGCCTACTTCGAGCACACGCTGCTGGCCCGGGAGATGGGCGTCGAGCTGGTGGAGGGACGCGACCTGATCTGCCGGAACAACCGCGTCTACGTCCGGACCACCGCGGGCGAGATGCCGGTGCACGTGATCTACCGGAGACTCGACGATGAATTTCTCGACCCGATGCAGTTCCGGCTGGACTCGATGCTCGGCTCCCCCGGCCTGATCAACGCGGCCCGGGCCGGCAACCTCACCATCGCCAATGCGGTCGGGAACGGCATCGCCGACGAGAGCATCCCCGCGACGCTGACCGGGCGGCCCTCGGAGTCGGC
>CAXSEW010000668.1:0-2257 GCA_964236185.1 uncultured Nakamurella sp.
CGGCACCGCCGATCCCGGTGCTGTGCTGTTCGCATCGATCTCCAAGGTGACTGCGGGAGGCATCCGCACGCTGGCCGGCAGCGCGGTGGCACCCGTCCGGATCACCGGGCTGCCGGCGAACGGCAGCCCGCGCACGGTGACCATCGACCTGCCCGCCGTCGCGCTGCAGGTGGAGGCCGGTTCGACGCTCGAGGTGGCGTTGTCCACCACCGACCAGGCCTACGCCGGACCGACGGTTCCCGCGGCGTACCAGATCGCCCTGGCCGGTGCGGGCGGGACCGGCACGCTGCTCGTCCCGGAGATCAGCGGCGTGCGCGTGTCCGCCAGCGACATCCCGGTGGGCACGTTGATCGCCCTGATCGTGCTGGCGGTTCTCGCCGTCATCGCACTGGTGTTGATGGGCCGGGTCCGCCGCTCGAAGCCCGACGCCGACACGGTGCCGGCCGGTCCGGTGGCCGCCGGTGTGGGGCCGACCGGTGCTGGGCCGACCGGTGCTGGGCCGGCCGGACCCGTCGCCGTCGCTGCCTGGTCCGAGGTTCCGCTGGACATCGTCGGCCTCGGCAAGTCCTATCCCGGTGGGGTGACGGCCGTCTCCGACGTCACCTTCCGGGTGGAGACCGGGCAGGTGCTGGGACTGTTGGGGCCCAACGGCGCCGGCAAGACCACCACCTTGCGGATGGTGATGGGCCTGATCACGCCGACCGCCGGCGAGATCCGCGTGTTCGGCCAGCGGGTGAAGCCCGGCGCCGACATCCTCGCTCGGATCGGGAGTTTCGTAGAGGGGTCAGGGTTCCTGCCGCACCTGTCGGGCCTGGCCAACCTCGACCTGTACTGGCGCGCCACCGGTCGGCCGCGGGCCGATGCACACATGGATGAGGCACTGAAGATCGCCGGTCTCGGCAAGGCGATCAACCGGCGCGTCAAGACCTACTCACAGGGCATGCGGCAGCGGCTGGCCATCGCGCAGGCCATGCTCGGGCTGCCGGATCTGCTGCTGCTGGACGAGCCGACGAACGGGCTGGACCCGCCGCAGATCCATGCCATGCGTGAGGTGCTGCGTCGGTACGCGGCCACCGGCCGGACCGTGCTGGTCTCCAGCCACATGCTGTCGGAGGTCGAGCAAACCTGCAGCCACGTAGTGGTGGTGCACCAGGGCCGCACCATCGCTGCCGGCACGGTGGCGGAAATGGTGGCGGCATCCGGCGACATGGTGTTCACAGTGGACTCCGAACCGAAGGCAGTGGCGGCACTCCGGGCACTGCCGGGTATCGGCGAGGTCGAGATCGACGATCCCGACAGGTCCGCTGCCACCGCAGGTGCCAGCGAACAGTCAGTTCTGGTGCGTGCTGATCTGGGCGCCGTCGCTGCAGCGCAGGCGGTGGCCGCCCTGGTGGCCGCCGGGGTCGCCGTCACCACCGCAGCCCCGCGGAATCGCCTCGAGGACGTGTTCCTCGATCTCGTCGGGGCAGCCGGCCCGTCCAGTCCCGATGGAGGATCGCGATGACGACCACGCCCACCACCCCACAACGGCCACCGCAGTCCGGACCGCGGCACGACGGGTCCGCGGACGCGGCAATCGAGGCGATGGCCGGTCTCGGTGCGCCCGTGCATTCGACGCCGTCCGGCGTGCCGGCCGGGTTCCGACCGGGGCACACGCTGACCGTCCGGGTCGAATTGATGCGGCAGCTGCGCCGCCGGCGCACCCAGTTCTCGCTCGGTTTCATGGTGCTGCTGCCGCTGATCCTGCTGGTCGCGTTCTCGTTCGGGTCGAGCTCCGGTGGCACCACGTCCTCGTTCGTCGACCTGGCGAAGGCGGGTGCGGCGAACTTCGCCATCGTGTCGCTGTTCTTCTCGGCGAGCTTCCTGCTGATCGTGGTGATCAGTCTGTTCTTCGGCGACACCATCGCCTCGGAGGCGTCCTGGTCCTCGCTGCGGTACCTGCTGGCCATGCCGGTCCCCCGCTTGCGGCTGCTCCGGCAGAAAATACTCGTGGCCGGATTGCTCGCGGTCTCGTCGCTGATCATCCTGCCGGGGACGGCCTACCTGGTCGGCCTGATCGCGTACGGCCCGGGTCCGCTCTCGACGCCGATCGGCGACGAGTTCAGCACCGGCGCCGGACTGTTGCGGATCCTGCTCGTCGTGGCCTATCTCGCGGTGCAGTTGACCTGGGTGGCCGGTCTGGCGTTCCTGCTCAGTGTGCTGACCGACGCTCCGCTGGGCGCGGTCGGCGGCGCCGTGCTGCTGTCCATCGTCTCCC
>CAXSEW010000669.1:0-2252 GCA_964236185.1 uncultured Nakamurella sp.
TACCGGGAACTGGCTCATCCGGTGCCCGACGTCCGCGTTGACGGCGACCCGGGACCGGAAGTTGCCCAGGTAGTAGTTGAAACCGCTCCACGCCACGTTGCGCTCGATGTCGAATTCGATGCTCTCCCCGGGTGGCAGACCGGTCGCGTCCGCCACCTGCTCGCGCAGGGCGGCGGCGACCGTTTGCACCGCGGTCTCCACCAGCTCGGGCGGGCAGGCTTCCGCGGCGCGGATCAGGGACAGCCGCTCCGCGAGGTTGCTGCTGTGCGGCGCGCCGGCCTGGTCGAGCAGCGCGGCGATCTCCTGGTGGGTGTCGGCGTACACGTCGGTCGGCACCGGCTCGATCGACACCTGGAAGTAGGCGTGCACTTCCTCGATCAGGGTGAGCGGCTGACCGGCCAGCCGCCGGCCGGCCACCGACAGCGCGTCCAGGTGCGCAGTCAGGAATGACGTCCGGTCGGCGGGGAGTCCGGCGTCGGCGACGGCGTGCACCAGCTCCGACGACTGCGTGGCCAGCTCTGCCGGGTCGGGCGCCGGCTCGGCGGCGACCTGCTCCTTCAGTAGCGGGTCGCCGATGAAGGAGTCGACGAATCCATCCACCACCCGGTCGAAGCGCAGACCCAACTTGACGTACTCGGTGACCACATCCATGACGGCTACGCTAGCGGTCGACACCGACAACGGTGTCCGGCCCGGCTTGGCAGCGTCGCATCTGCGGGCGCCAGCTACTCGCCGAACCGGCGGTGACGTGCGGCGTAGTCGCGCAGCGCGCGCAGGAAGTCGACCCGGCGGAAGTCCGGCCAGTCGGCCTCGTAGAACCAATATTCCGAACGCGCGCTCTGCCACAGCAGGAAGCCCGACAGGCGCTGCTCCCCGGACGTGCGGATCACCAGGTCCGGATCGGGCTGCCCGGAGGTATAGAGGTGCTCGCTGATGGCGTCGACGTCGAGCTTGGCGATTACCTCCTCGACGGAGAGGCCGGCATCGGCGCCGGCCTGCAGCAGAGATTTGACCGCGTCCGCGATCTCCTGCCGGCCGCCATAGCCGACGGCGATGTTGACCTCGACGCCGGTCCGGTCGGCGGTGCGCATCTCGGCGGCGGTCAACCGGGTGACCATCCACGACGGCAACACCTCCATGGCCCCCACGATCCGGAGCTTCCACGGCTCGTCGGGTGCGGCCAGGTCGTCGACGACGTCGGTGATGATCGCCAGCAGGGGCTGCAACTCCTCGTCGGAGCGGCGGAGGTTGTCCGTGGACAGCAGCCACAGGGTGACCATGCCGATGCCGCTGATCCGGCACCACTCGAGCAGATTGGAGATGTGCGCCGCGCCGGCGCGGTGACCGTCGTTCGGGTTGGTCATGCCCTCTTTGCGAGCCCACCGACGGTTGCCGTCCACGATGACCCCGACGTGATGCGGCAGGGGCGCGCCGGCAAGGTTCTGGATCAGCCTGCGCTCGTACACCTGGTACAGCAGCGTCGGAAGCCTCACGAGCCCCGACCCTACTGCGGGGACCGCGTTGCGATGGTCACGGGGAGGGCTGGGCAGCTCGCATTACCCGCGGCCGCCCGGCACGATGAAGTCATGCCGTCCACCACCCTGCAGCGTCCCGCCGGCGCCCGTCCGCGCGCCCGGGGCTGGATCCACTGGTACTCGGCACTGATCGGCACCGCAGCGGGGCTGGCCCTCGTCATCGTCGCGGCGAGCACTGTCGGCGCCCGCGGCGCCATCGCCTGCGGCATCTACGCGCTGACCATCGTCGGGTTGTTCGGCATCAGCGCCACCTATCACCGGCACACCTGGGTATCGGTGCGGGCGCGCACGTGGATGAAGCGGGCCGACCACTCGATGATCTTCGTGTTCATCGCCGGCACCTACACGCCGCTGGCGACCCTGGCGGTGTCCGGCACCACCGGCAAGGTGCTGTTGATCATCGTCTGGGCGGGTGCGGCCGGCGGCGTGGCGCTCAAGATGCTGTTGCCGAACTCCCCGCGATGGGTCGGCGTGCCGTTCTACGTCGCACTCGGCTGGGTTGCGATCTTCGCCATGCCGGAGTTGCTGCACAACGGCGGAGCGGCCGTGGTGGCGCTGATCATCACGGGCGGCCTGCTCTACACGGTCGGCGCCGTCTTCTACGCGATCCGCCGACCCAACCCGTGGCCGGGAACCTTCGGATATCACGAGGTGTTCCACGCGGGGGTGTCGCTGGCCGCGCTCTGCCACTACGTCGCGATCCTGCTGGTGCTGTTC
>CAXSEW010000670.1:0-2249 GCA_964236185.1 uncultured Nakamurella sp.
GAAACCCGCTGTCGGTGTACCAGTGCAGAATCCAATGCCGCTCGGAAACCTCGGATCCCTCCGAAGTGTGCCGCTCATAGCGGAGCAGGGTGGTGTGGCTGCGCTCCTGCTCGTTCCGATCAGACGAAACGCTGGTCACTCGAAGGACAGTGCCTCCGCGGCGTAGTTCCCGCACCACGCCGATCTCCGACGGCACCGGCTCGGCCGGCCCGAATGTGGGAATCATTGCACAGCCGCCGATGTCGAGGTGCCGTCGAATATGAACCAGTGCGCGCGCCGTGGTGTCGTCGTCGGGCAACAGATTGATGATGGGTCCCGCCAGGAATATGGACCGGCAGCGACGTGGAAGGTCGAGGCTTTCCATGCACTGGCAGTGAAGGGTCACCGCCAGGCCCTGCTGGGTCGCCAGCGAACTTGACATGCCGCGCAGCGCTGCGTTATTCGACGTCCGTGCCCGGTCGGAACAGCGGACTCAGATCGACGGTGGAGTCGGTCTGGACGACAACTTCATCACCCTCCTCGAGGGTGGTCGCACCGCGGATGGGGACCAGCTGTCCTTGCCTGCGTATCACGGTGATCCAGGCGTCGTCACCGATGTCCAGGTCGGCCACCGACGTGCCGTCGGCGGTCGATCCGGGTTCGACGACGCAGCGGAAGACACCGCTCGGGCGTTCGGTGAACCGGAGGTCGAGCGCCCAGGGACGTTGCTCCACCGTCGTCATCGGCACCTTGAAGAGCTTCGCGAAGGTGGGTACCAGGCTTCCCTGGATGACCACGGACATCAGGACCACGATGAAGATGATTTCGTAGACACGACGCGCCTCACTGCCGCCCGTGCCCAGGATGTACGTGCCGAGCAGAATGGGTACCGCACCCTTGAGACCCGCCCAGAGGACGAATGCTCGTTCTCCGGGCTCCAACTTGATCCCGGCCGTGACCGGACCGACCAGGAGCGGTCGAACAACCAAGATGAGGATGGCGCCCAGCGCCAGGCCGACCCACAGAACATCCGGGCTGACAGCTTCGCGGACCGAGATGGTCAAGCCGAGAACTGTGAACGCCACGATTTCGCCGAGGCCCGACAGGCCGGATGCGAAGCGTTCTACTTCCCGTTTGTAGGGTGCCCGCGCGTCACCGATCAAGATTCCGGCGACAAGAACAGCCAGAAAACCGGATCCGTGCAGAAGAGTCGCAGTCGCGTAGATGGCCGCGGCCGCGGCCACTGCCCGGATCGAGTACAGCGACTCGTTCGGCAACGACAGTCGCATGATTCGTTCCAGTCCGAATCCGGCGGCGATCCCGATGGCCGCCCCGACGGCCATCTGCAGGGCGAATTGACCGACACCTGCTGTGATCGCGGTGATTCCGGTGCCGGACGTGCCGAGCAGAACGGCCATCAGCGCGATGCCTACCGGGTCGTTGGCGCCGGATTCCCCTTCCAGCAGCGTCCCGGATCGGCCGGAGATCTCCCGCTGGCCCAGCACGGAGAACACCACCGCGGGATCGGTGGGGGACAGCGCGGCCCCGATGAGCAGTGAGGTGTGCCAGCCGAATCCGAACAACACATGTGCGGTGACCGCTAGCGCAGCGGCGGTGATGGCGGTGCCGGCTACGCCGATCCAGACGACGGCGGTGGCCGCGGTGCGGAACCGCTTCCAGCCGATGTGCATGCCCCCGTCGAACAGGATGAAGATCAGGGCGACGGTGACGATCCGTTCGTTCACGTGCAGCGGTATCGCCGCCAGCGATGGCACCAGGTCGGATGCGATCGCCGCGGCGACGAGGAACAACGCGGGCGCCGGTACGCGGATCTTGTCGCTGATCCGATTGGCCAGCACTGCAACGAGTATCGCGACGGCGACCAGCCCCACGGCCCAGGCGAACGGCTCGACGTCGTTCACTGCGGGTCAGCGCTAGTGAAGGACCGCATGGGCATCGGGTGATCGAACGACTCAGCGGGACGTGGGGACAGCATCGGGCACCTTTCGACGGTCGGTGCAGCACTCGCCGATCAGTCCTGCGCACCGCACCGAAGACTACCTACCGAGCTGGCTCCATCACTTCGCTCGCCGCCGAGCGACGACTGACAGCCGATGACCGACCAACTACGCGGTGGCGAGCAACGCTTTCGCGAGTCGGTGCTCGACATCCGAGATGTCGGTCCACGGGTTGGATCTGGGCGGTGGTGGCGCGGTGCTGGGGTAGCGGTGTCCGGTGGGCGCGGTGAGGTGGATGGTCCCGTCGGCGTA
>CAXSEW010000671.1:0-2248 GCA_964236185.1 uncultured Nakamurella sp.
GCGGCAACGTCATCGTAGTCGGATCTGATTCGCCCGTCGGCAGCGCCGCACTGACCCGGGAACTGCTGGGCGGCGCGGTGCCGGCGCAGTGGTGGGACGACCGGCGCAGCCGCGACTTCGCCCGCGGTGTTCCGCCGCGAACCGACGACTGACCCTGCGCCGGCCTGTCGAGTGGGCACCTACCGGTCACCAACGACCGGTCAGTGCCCACTCGCCGCCCGTGAAACATCAGCGCATGAAAGCCGCGGCCACCCCGGAGTCGACCGGGATCAGCAGCCCGGTGGTGATGGGCAGCGTACCATTGGTCAGCGCCAGCACCGCCAACGCGATGTGTTCCGGCAGCACCTCTTCCTTCAGCACCGTCCGCTGGGCGTAGAACTTTCCGAGATCCTCCTCGGCGACGCCGTAGGTGGCGGCCCGGGACGCACCCCAGCCGCCGGCGAAGATGCCCGAACCGCGGACCACGCCATCAGGATTGATGCCATTGACCTTGACGCCGATGTCACCCAACTCGGCAGCCAGCAACCGCACCATGTGAGCCTGGGCCGCCTTCGCCGAGGAATATGCGATGTTGTTCGGGCCGGCGAACACCGAGTTCTTGGAACAGATGTTGATGATGTCGCCGCCGAGACGCTGAGCACGCAGGGCCTTTTCGGCGGCCTTGGCGACCAGGAAGGAACCGCGCGGCATGATCTGGTACTGCAGATCCCAGTCCTGCAGCGAAGTGTCGGCGAGCGAGCCGGCCCGGGTGATGCCGGCGTTGTTGACGATCAGGTCGACGCCGCCGAAAGCCAATATTCCGGCGGCGATTCCGGCCTGCACGGCGTCGAAGTCGGTGACGTCCATCGCCACGCCGACAGCGAAGTCCGGACCGCCCAGGTCGGCGGCGACGGACTCCGTTCCACCTTTGTTGATGTCGGCGATGATGACGTTCGCGCCCTGCTCGGCCAGCAGTTTCACCGTCGCCAGGCCGATACCCGAGGCGCCGCCGGTGACCAGCGCGATCCGGCCGGCAAGAGCCTTGGGAGCGGGGCGCCGCTTGAGCTTGTCCTCCTCGAGCTGCCAGTACTCGACGTTGAACTTCTCCACCTCGGGCACCGGCTGGTAGCTCGATACACCTTCGGCGCCGCGCATCACGTTGATGGCATTGACGTAGAACTCCCCGGCGACGCGGGCGGTCTGCTTGTCCGCGCCGAAGGTGAACATGCCGACGCCGGGCACCAGGATGACCGCCGGGTCGGCGCCGCGGATGGCCGGCGTTTCCGGGGTGGCATGCCGGTCGTAGTACGCCTGGTATTCGACCCGGTATTCCGCATGCAGCTGACCGAGCCGCTCGACGACCTCGTCGATCGGTGCGTCCGGTGCGGTGTCGAGCAACATCGGGCGAACCTTGGTACGCAGGAAATGATCCGGGCACGACGTGCCCAGCGACACGAGCTGCGCCAGCTTCTCCCGCGAGAGGAAGTCGAGCACCACCTCGGAGTCGGTGAAGTGGCCGACCTGGCGGCGGTCGGCCGAGGCGATCGCCCGCAGGTGCGGGAACAGCTCCGCCGCGCGCTGTGCGCGCTGTTCCGGCGGTAGCACCTCACGCCCGGCCACCACCGGGCCGAAGGGCTCCGCCACCGACGCGCTGTCCAGGAACTCCTGTGCCTGCCGGATGATCTGCAGGTTCCGCTGCTCCACCTCGGCACTGGTATTGCCCCAGGCGGTCAGACCGTGGCCGCCCAGTACGGCCCCGATGACGTTCGGGTCCTGGGACATCTCCCGCATCGCCCGGCCGAGTTCCCAGCCGGGCCGCTTCCACGGCACCCAGGCAACCGTTCCGCCCCAGATCTTCTGCACCAGCGCTTCGCCGTCGGCGCTGCACGCCAACGCGATCACCGCGTCCGGGTGCAGGTGGTCGACATGGTCGTAGGACACCAGGCCGTGCATCGGGGTGTCGATGGACGGCGTCGCGCCGCCGGTGCCGAACGAGCAGAACGGGAAATACCCGACCATCTCGTCCTCGTGCTCGACGCCGCGGTACACGCCGTCCAGCGCGCGCATCCGGTCGAGCTCCAGCACGGCCAGCCCACCGGCCTTCAACGTGCCGAGATCGCCACCGGACCCCTTGACGTACAACAGCTCCACTTCGGCGCCCGTGGCCGGGCTGACCTGCCGGACCTTGACGGAGGTGTTACCGCCGCCGTAGTTGGTGACGGTCGGGTCGCTGCCCAGTCGGTTGGAACGCTCGAGCAGTTCGGCGACG
>CAXSEW010000672.1:0-2247 GCA_964236185.1 uncultured Nakamurella sp.
CCGCGAACAACGGATCGGCCAACGGGACCAGGACGAAGGTCACCAACGGCGCGGCCGCGGTGCTGCGACGCCGAAGGGCGGCACCGTCGCTCCGGCGACTGCCGGGCCGGCCGGGCGCAAGATCACCGGCGGCGCCAACGGCAGCCTCGTCAACGGCTCAGCCACCGGTGCCACGGGCAGGTCGACCGCGAACAACGGATCGGCCAACGGGACCAGGACGAAGGTCACCAACGGCGCGGCTCCGGTGGCTGTCGCCCTCGCCGGTCCAGTGGTGACGGCCGACATGGCCGAAGCCAAGGCGGCCGCCGCAAAGGCCCGTCGACGGGCGGCCAAGCTGCGCTGACCCGCGGCCCTGCTGAGCTGGGTGCTGCCGGTTGGGCCCGGCCAGCGCGCCGCCCGCGCCGCCCGCATCCACCCCGTAGGTCGTTCGTCCACCCCGCACCCCTTCGTCCACCCCGCAGGTCGTTCGTCCACGCCGCACCCCCGCTCGTCCACCCCCGCACCCCGTCGTGAGCGTTGACGAGGTGCGGCGCGAACACTCCAGGTGTTCGGTGCGGGTTGAAGCCGCCGCTCCGATCGCACCCGACCCGGTAGCGTCAGGCAGGTGGAGCTCCGACTGCTGACCGAGGCCGATGCGCAGGCGTCGACGACGATGAGCGCGCACGCCTTCGGTATGCCGGCGGAGCACCTGTCCGCATTCACCATCGGGCCCGCGGTGCGGCGTTGGGGCATCTTCGACGGCGCGGTGCTGGCCGCGAAAGCCAACGACCGCAGCTACGACTCGATGATCGGTGGCCGCCCGGTGTCGACTGCGGGCGTGGCCGGAGTGGCGGTGGCGCCGGAATACCGGGGGACCGGGCTCGCGCGCCAGGTGATGACGCACCTGCTGTCGGCCGCGCGCGATCGCGGCGCAGTGGTGGCAACGCTGTTCCGGACAGCGCCCGCGCTGTACCGGTCGCTCGGCTTCGAACAGGTCGCGGAGCTCGTTCACGGATCCCTCCCCACAGCAGCGCTGCGCGGTATCCGTCCGGCGTCGACCGGTCTGCGACGCGCCCTGCCCATACACGCAGACGCGGTTCGCGCCGTCTACCGCGCAATCGCCGGAGCAGGCTCCTGCCTGCTCACCAGAGAGGGTCCGGCGTTCGACACCCAAGACGGCGACCTGATCGGCCGGTTCGACGGCGTCACGCTCGCCGAGGACGATACCGGCGTCGTCGGCTATGCGTGCTGGAACCGGGGCACCGGTTACGGCCCGCCCGCTGCCCTGGAAGTGGTGGAGCTGCTGGCCACCACGGGCGACGGCTACCGGGCGCTGCTGTCCGCTGTCGCCGCCTTCGATGCGGTGACGCCCACCGTTCACCTGCGCACCTCCGGGGACGACCCGGTGCACTGGATGATTCCCGGCGCCGGCTGGGCAGTACGCGACGTTCAGCCGTACCTGCTCCGGGTGATCGACGCGCGCGCCGCCATCGAGGCGCGCGGCTGGCCGGTGGGCGCGTCGGTGGACACGGTGATCGAACTCGACGACCCGGTGTGCCCGTGGAACACCGGTCGGTACCGACTGCTGATCAGCGACGGCTCCGGCCATGTGATGAGTGCGCAGGATGCAGACGCAGCAACAGTTCTCGACGCCCGCGCGCTGGCGGTGCTGTTCGCCGGGGGAGTGCCGGTCTCGATGCTGCGGCGCACCGGACTGGTCACCGCCGGGAACGCGGCAGCCGATGCGGAGCTGGACGCCGCCTTCGCCGGTCCGCGCCCCGCAGTGCTCGACTCCTTCTGAAGCGGTCCTTGGAGTCTCGGTGCCGGGCGACCGCCAGCGAGACAGCCAGGCGGACGTCGTCCAGCCGACCGGGGAGGGCCAGCACCTGGTCGAGCGTCGCCCGAGCGTCATCCGGTCTGGGAGAATCGACCGCTGTGAAGACCTTCGACGACCTGTTCGCTGAGCTGCTCGACCGCGCGCGGAACCGACCCGATGGGTCGGGGACCGTGGCCGCGCTCGATGCCGGCGTCCATGCGCAGGGCAAGAAGCTCCTCGAGGAGGCCGGCGAGGTGTGGCTGGCCGCCGAGCACGAGGGCGATGACGCATTGGCGATGGAGATTTCGCAGCTGCTCTACCGCGCGCAGGTGATCATGATCGGCCGCGGCATCGGGCTGGAGCAGGTGTACCGGCATCTGTAGGGCGCGCACCGCGCCCGCGACCGCCGACCCCGACCCACTCCACCCCCCGCATCCACGCCGAAGGATCCA
>CAXSEW010000673.1:0-2241 GCA_964236185.1 uncultured Nakamurella sp.
GCCGGCAAGTCGACGCTGCTGCGGCTGTTGGCCGGCCTGGACGTCCCGCAATCCGGCCGCGTCGCGCTCAGCCCGCCGGACGCGACCGTCGGCTACCTGCCGCAGGAGGTCGAGCGTCCGGCCGGGGAAACGGTGGCCGGGCATCTGGCCAGGCGGACCGGCGTCGCTGCCGCCGAGACCGCGCTGGAGACGGCGACCACCGCGCTGACCGCCGGCACGGCGGGCGCGGAGGACGAGTACTCGGTCGCGTTGGAGCGGTGGCTCGCGCTGGGTAGCGCCGATCTGGAGGAGCGCACCGGAGCGATGTTGGCCGATCTGGGCCTGGCGGTGGACCCGGTGATGCCGATGACCGGGCTGTCCGGCGGACAGGGCGCCCGCGTCGGGTTGGCGGCGCTGCTGCTGTCCCGGTTCGACGTGCTGCTGCTCGACGAGCCGACGAACGACCTGGACCTGGACGGGCTGGCCCGGCTCGAACGGTTCGTCACCGGGCAGCGGGTGGGCATGGTGGTGGTCTCGCACGATCGTGAGTTCCTGGCCCGGTGCGTGACGTCGGTGGTGGAACTGGACCTGGCGCAGCAGCGGGTCGGCGTGTTCGGCGGCGGCTACGAGTCCTACCTCGCCGAGCGCGAGACCGCCCGCCGGCACGCTCGGGAAGCGTTCGAGGAGTACGCCGATCGCAAGTCCGGCCTGGAGGAGCGCGGGCGAATGCAGCGGGCCTGGATGGACGTAGGACTGCGCAAGGCCACGGCCAAGAAGAAGGACAACGACAAGATCGGCCGGAATTTCCGGGTCGAGCAGACGGAGAAGCAGGCCGCGAAGGCGCGGCAGACCGATCGGATGATCGAGCGCCTGCCCGAGGTGGCCGAGCCGCGCAAGGAATGGGAACTGCAGTACACGATCGCGGCGGCGCCGCGATCGGGCAGCGTGGTCGCCGTGGCCCGGGACGTGGTGCTCCGGCGTGGCGACTTCACCCTCGGGCCGGTGAACCTGCAGGTCGATGTCGGTGATCGCATCGGGGTGACCGGACCCAACGGCGGTGGCAAGTCCACCCTGCTCGGCGTGCTGCTCGAGCGACTGCCGCCGTCGCAGGGGGCGGCGCACCTCGGCTCGTCGGTCGCAGTCGGCGAGGTCGACCAGGCCCGCGGGTTGCTGCTCGGTCCGGACAGCCTGCTGCGCACCTTCTCCGACCTGGTGCCGGACTGGCCCGAATCGGAGGTGCGGACGCTGTTGGCGAAGTTCGGCCTCAAGTCCGAACATGTGCTGCGCGCTGCCATCTCGCTGTCGCCCGGGGAACGCACCAGAGCGGCGCTGGCACTGCTGCAGGCGCGCGGGGTGAACCTGCTGGTGCTGGACGAGCCCACCAACCATCTCGACCTGCCGGCCATCGAGCAGCTGGAAGCAGCCCTGGAGGAGTACACCGGAACCCTGCTGCTGGTCACCCATGACCGGCGGATGCTGGCGGCGGTGTCGTTGAACCGACGGTGGCAGGTTGACGCGGGCCGGGTCACCGAGGTCTGACCTGAGACGTCGGCCGGACCAGAGCTGATACGAGAAACCCCGTGCGACGGTTTTCGTCACACGGGGTTCGCCACTGCTGGCGGAGGATAGGGGATTTGAACCCCTGAGGGCGGTTAACCCAACACGCATTCCAAGCGTGCGCCATAGGCCACTAGGCGAATCCTCCGGAGGGAACTATACCGGGGACAAGCGGCCCACCGGACCACCGTCCATGGGCGTCGCGACAATGACCGGGGCGCGCCCAGTGGACCGACGATCTTCCCGGTGCGGTCGAACCCTGCGTCACGGCAGTGCGTCGCACCGTCCGCTCCGCTTCCCTTCTCTGGGTGATCGACCTGCCCCGCTGAACGCTGGTGGACGTCAGGACGGGTCGCATTCCTGGACGAGCCGCGCTGCGGCCTTGCACTGCACACGATGTACCACGGCCGCGGACGAGACATTGTTCGACACAGCGGGAAAGTGCAGTGGTGGGTCAGGACTGCGGTCCTGTCTACCACGGTCGGCGATGACCTGGACAAATGGGACAGTGTCGTTGCTTCGCAACGACACTGTCGTTGCTTCGCAACGACTGTCGACATGTCCTCGGACAGGTCGGCAACGGTCGAAATGTAGTGACCTTCCGTGGTCGCTGCCCTCGAGGCACCCATTGATTATTTCATTCCAAAGGCAAGTACAGTAGGAAAGCGAACCTCGGTCGAGGCGTCGGTCAAGGGGCGTGTCCTT
>CAXSEW010000674.1:0-2235 GCA_964236185.1 uncultured Nakamurella sp.
GGTGGTGCCGTCGTCGAAGGCGAGTTCACCGAAATACGTGCCCTCACGGAAATCGACCACCCGTACCTGCTCGACCTTGCGGCCCAGCGCGGTGATCACCTGGCCGAGCAGATCGTGGGTCAGCGGGCGGGCCGGACGGACGCCCTGCAGATGCATCGCAATCGCGGTCGCCTCCACCGAGCCGATCATGATCGGCAGACTGCGCGGGCCGGCCATCTCGGTGAGCATCAAAATAGGCTGCGAATTCGGCATCTCGACGTGGACGCCGACGATGCGCATCTCGATCATCCCGGTGTGCCTTCCTCATCTGCTCGATCCGCCCAACTGCTGCTGCACAGGCCCGACCTCAGAACCTGAACGCTACACGGGGCGGTACCGCCGCGGAGCGGTGGAAGCCCGCATCCGCTGTGCGGCAATGCCGATCGATCCAGCAGGGGTCAGGGCAGCACCTGCAGGCCGGCCGACGCGGCGTCGGGGGCCGGCGCACGGCGAGCGCCAGCGGCCGGCGCGTGCCGGGTCAGAGGCCGAGTTCGCGGCGCAGCCCGGCCTTGACCAACAGCGAATGCAGCCGCAACACGGTGGCCGCTACCCCGGCCGCCGCAGCGCCGGCCCGCTCCCGGGCGTCCGGATCTTGTCGACGGGCCTGCGCGGACACCAGCTGGGCGACCAAGGTGGATTCCCGCTCGGCGGCGGTCCGGAAGGGACGGAGGTGACGCGGCTCCAGCCCGGCCGCCAGCAGCTCGGCGACCGTACTGGCGATGATGGCGGATTCGGCGTCGAAGTAACCGCCGGTACCGGCGGCGATCAGCCCGAACTGCTCGAGTTCGGTCAACTGGCCGGCCTGCAGTCCGGACTCGGCGAGCAGTTCGGCCCGGGTCATCCGGATATGCAGGACAGGGGTCAGCTCGCGACCGTTTCCCGCCTGTTGGGCAGCATCAGCCGATACCAGCGCCCGCGGCAACCGAGGGCTCGGGGTGGCCGGCTCCATCCCGCGGTCGATGGCGTCGAGGTGCTCCTTGATGACCTTCAGCGGCAGGTAGTGGTCCCGCTGGGCGGCCAGGACATACCGCAGGCGTTCCACGTCGATCGCGGAGAACTGGCGGTACCCGGAAGGGGTGCGGTGCGGGGTGACGAGCCCCTCGGACTCCAGGAATCGAATCTTCGAGATCGACACGTCCGGGAACTCGGACTTCAGCCGGTTGAGCACCGACCCGATACTGGCCACTCCGGTCCAGGGGAGGCCTGCTGCCGTCATGACCCGGCTTCACCGATCGACTGGTCGCCGGTGAGGAAGACCAACCGGAACTTGCCGATCTGCACTTCGTCGCCGTTGGACAGCTGGGCGGATTCGACGGGCTCGCGGTTGACGTAGGTGCCGTTGAGCGAGCCCACGTCGGACACCTCGAAGTCGGCCCCGGACCGACGGAACTCGGCGTGCCGACGGGACACGGTGACGTCGTCGAGGAAGATGTCGCTCTGTGGATGCCGGCCGGCGCTCACCACGTCCTTGTCCAACTGGAAGCGCGATCCCGCATTGGGTCCGCGCTTGACCACCAGCAGTGCCGAGCCCGCGCTCAACGCCTCCAGGCCACCGAGGCCCTGTTCGGGCGACTCGGCCTCGCCGCCGAAGAGACCGGCCGAGAAGATGGTCGTCGAGTCGGCGAACTGGGCAGGCCTGGACGACACCGACGGGCACTCGCGTTCACTGCTTGTCACTCGGCACTCCTTCTGGTGAAAACTCGAACGTGCTGGTGAACTCGACGGTGCCCGGAGAGTGGCCATCGACGGTCGCATCGAAGCCCGGGCCCGGCGATTGCCCACGACCGTACCGTGCCGGACGTCGCGGGCGCACCGGGCGGACCTGTGCGTCGACCCCCCGGTGCAGCTGCGCCGCAACCGTTCAGACCTCGCCGGTGAGCTCCGCGTAGGCCGAGGCGTCGAGCAGCTCGGAGATCTCGCCGGGGTCGCTGAGCTGCACTTCGATCATCCAACCGTCGCCGTAGGGATCACCGTTGACCAGCTCGGGAGCCGAGTCCAGCGCGTCGTTCCGGGCGATGACCGTCCCGCTGACCGGGGCGAAGATGTCGGACACGGATTTGGTGGATTCGACCTCTCCGATGGAGTCACCCGGGCTGACGACCGTGCCCGGTTCCGGAGTCTGGACGAAGACGATGTCGCCCAGCGAATTCTGGGCGAAGTCGGTGATCCCGATGCGCACCGTGTCCTCGCCGGAAC
>CAXSEW010000675.1:0-2234 GCA_964236185.1 uncultured Nakamurella sp.
CACCTCGTCTTCGCAGCCCGACGAGGTCGAGGCGCTCGTCAACGAATCGCTGAAGAACCCGAACGGCACGTTGGTGCTGGTCGACGACAAGGGCCGCCGCGTGATCGTGCCGTCGGCCAGGATCTCCTACATCGAGATCGCCCCGGCCGACGTCCGCCGGGTCGGCTTCTCCGCGATGGGCTGAGCGACTCGCCTGATCGACCCCCGCAAGGTCAGGCGTGGCGGGGGAAGCGGGAAATTCCCCGCCACGCCAGGGTGGACAGCATCTCGATCGCCTCGGCCCGGGGAACGCCCGGACTCTGGGTGAGCCAGTACCGGGCGCTGACCTGGGACAGGCCGACCAGTGCCGCCGCCAACAGGCGGGCCCGTTCCGGGTCGGCGCCGGTGTCGGTGGTGATGGTCCGGGTGATTGCGGCAATGCAGGCGTCGGTGGCCCGATCGACGATCTCCTCCACCTGGGGCTGGCCGCGCAGGTCGGACTCGAAGATCAGTCGGTAGGCCTGGCCGTTGTCGGCCACGAAGGTGAAGTAGGCCTCGACCGCTCGGTGCGTGCGCTCATCGTTGTCATCACTGGTGTGCAATGCCTCCTCGACCAGCCGGACCATCTCGTCGGCGGACTCGGCCAGCAGAGCGAGGTAGAGTTCGAGCTTCGACGGGAAGTGTTGGTAGAGAACCGGTTTGCTGACGCCGGCGCGGTCGGCGATGTCGTCCATCGCAGCCGCGTGGTATCCCACCGCCACAAAGGTGCCCCGGGCAGCGGCGAGCAGTTGAGCCCTGCGGTCGGAACGGCTCAACCGCGGGGTGGTTCTCGCAGCCGGGACCGGCCGGGTGGCCGCCCCGATCCGGTCGTCCACGGCACCCACGGCTGCGCTCCTGTTTCGTCCGGCGGAAGTCACAAGTGCAACACCCTACGCGTCAGAAACCGAGTTCTTCGGCCGGTGGGAGCGCCAGGTCGCCACGGGTACGCAGCCGCTCGGCCATGTCGCCCATCTCGATCTCCAGCGGCATACCGGCGGTCGCCGCTGCCACCTCGTCCCGGGTCAGCGGCGCGATGACCGCCAATCCGGTCGGTCCATCCAGCAGCGAGTACGGCGCAGGCATGCCATCGCCGCCGGAGGGCAGCGGTTCGATCAGTGCACGGCCGGCGGTGTCCGCGCCGCTGGTGGTGGCAATCTCGGGCGATCGGTCGGCCAGCTCGCGCGCGTAGCCGAGCGCGGCCGGCTGGTCCGCGCCCAGGCCGGCCAGGTACAGGCCGCCGGCACCGTCGAGCATCGCGGTCGCCCGGACATCGTCGGCCCGCATGAGCTCCATCAGCGCCAGGGTGGTGGTTGCGACGGTGTCCATACCGCTGTCCTGGCCGGCACGGATCCTCAGGGCCAGCCGGCCGGGGCCCGTCGAGCCGGGGAGGCAGAAGCTGATCACCCCACTGCGGACCGCCTCGTCGAGATCCGCCGCGTCCTCGATGTGCAGTGCCACCCTGTGGTGGCCGGGTTGCTGAGGGTCGCTGCCCAGGCCGATGACGGGACGGCCGGTCAGGTGGCCGAGCAGCGTCGCGCCGACCGATCGGTAGTAGGCGACGACGGCGGCGTGCTCGCTGTACTGGAAGGCGGTGGTCGGCACGGCCCCAGTGTGCCCGCTCTTTCATCGGCGGCCTCGTTTCACCGGTACGGTCCGCCCGCGACCGACGACGATCGCGGCTTCGGCCGCCAGTGCCGGACCCGCCATGTAGTTCTTCATGCTGTGATGCCGCGGGTCTCCGAGAATGCGGCCCATCGCCGGCAGCAGACCCGTGCCGGTACTGATCGGCACATTCGTCCGCACGTCGATGTGGTTGCCGCCGAACGCCTCCGCCGCCGGATCGACGCCATAGGGGTCCGCGATCCTGAGCACCTGCGATGCCAGTCGGTCGGTGGTCGGAAGTGTCACCGGATCCTGGTCGTAGCTCAGCGAGTACACCCCGGCGGCCGGAACGGATGCATATCCGGCGGCCGTCGTGGTGTCCCATCCGGCCCCCGGGGAGCCCAGCAGCACCATCGAATCAACCGGCAGGGGGAACTTCGCCGCCTCTGAAACAGTTGTCGACCCCATCGAGAAGCCCAGCACGGTCACCCGGGCTGAGGACTGCGCCATCGCCTTGATCGCGGTGAGGTCCGCAGCCAGCAGCGGAGCGCCGGACGCGGCGTTGACTGCCGATCCTGCGGCGACCGTGTCACGGACGTCCGTACCGATGGTCG
>CAXSEW010000676.1:0-2231 GCA_964236185.1 uncultured Nakamurella sp.
GCATCGCACGGTCCCTGGCCGTCGCACCACGGGTGCTCTTGATGGACGAGCCGTGCTCGGCCTTGGATCCCACCTCGACCAGGGTGATAGAAGAGACGATCGCTGAATTGGCTCAAGAGGTCACGATCGTCATCGTGACCCACAACATGCAACAGGCCGCCCGCGTTTCACAGCACTGTGCATTCTTCCTCGCAGAGCAGGGTGGTCCGGGGGTGATCGTCGAGCACGGACCGACGGACTTGATGTTCAGCTCACCGCAGGATGACCGGACCAAAGATTATGTCAACGGCCGTTTCGGCTGAGCGGCGTCGGCGTCATCGACTTCGTGGTCATCCACGCGGACTGGGTGGGGACCGGCCTGCGTCGAGACGTGCTGCATTCGTCACACCCGTGAAACGTCACTGTTTCCTGCTCATCGTCTACTGACGTGACACAACCACCTCCCTCAGGAGACGATTCTCGGTGAGTTCTCACGACCAGCGAGCGGTGTCGCCGTTTGCGCCCGGCCAGGAGCCGTCACTGGCCGAACTGGCGGCGGCGGACGGCGTCCGGTTCCTGCTGGCGACGTTCACCACCCTGACCGGAAAACCGTGCTCCAAGCTGATGCCGGTCGAGGCGGCGGACGAGTTGCAACATGTCGGCGCCGGGTTCGCCGGTTTTGCGGCCGGCGCGATGGGCCAGCAGCCGAAGGATCCGGACCTGGTCGCCGTCCCGGATCTGCGGTCGTACACGCCGCTGCATTTCGTCCGTCCGGGACTGGCGATGGTGCACTGCGACCCGCACGTCGAGGGCCGGCCGCATCCCTTCGCTCCCCGGGTCATCCTGCGGCAGGCGCTCCAGCAGGCGTCGGAGCGGAACCTGCAGCTGATGTCGGGCGCCGAGATCGAGTATTTCCTGCTGCGCCGCAACGCCGATGGGTCGATCAGCACGGCCGACGACCAGGACACCGCCGAGCAGCCCTGCTACGACAGCCGCGGCGTCACCAGGATGTACGACCACCTGACCGCCGTCAGCGACGCCATGAACTCGTTGGGCTGGGGTCCGTACGCCAGTGACCACGAGGACGGCAACGGCCAGTTCGAGCAGAACTTCACCTACGCCGACGCACTGACCACCGCGGACCGCGTCGTGACCCTGCGGTACGTGCTGCAGATGCTGGCCCATCAGCGCGGCATGATCGCCAGCTTCATGCCCAAGCCGTTCACCGATCGAACGGGCTCCGGAATGCACCTGCATCTGTCGCTGTGGCGGGACGGGCACGGACTGTTCCCGGCATCGACGCCGGACGAGCGCGGGCTGGGCCTCGATCCGATGGCCTATCAGTTCATCGGCGGATTGCTCGAGCACGCGCCGGCGCTGCATGCGCTGGCCAACCCGACCGTCAATTCCTACAAGCGCACCGGCGCCACCACCACGGCATCCGGCGCCACCTGGGCGCCTCGATTCGCCACCTACGGCGGTAACGACCGGACCCACATGGTCCGGGTGCCGGACGGCAATCGCATCGAATTCCGCGGCGCCGACGGAGCGGCCAACCCGTACCTGGCCACCGCCGGGGCGCTGGCGGCCGGTCTGGACGGCATCGACCGTGCCGTCGACCCGGGACTCCCGGGCGCGGAAGCGTCCGGTCGGTCGCTGCCGCGCACGCTGCTGGACGCGGTGCACGAGTTCGAGTCGGACGACTGCATGCGCGCGGTGCTGGACGGCGCTGATCCCACCGTGGGTGTGGCCGCGTACTACGCCGACCTCAAGCGGCAGGAATTCTACGACTGGCACGGCACGGTCAGCGCCTGGGAGATCGACCGGTACCTGGTCTAGCATCTACTGCCAGGAGACGTCGTATCCTGTCGGTACTCCGGCTTCAGTACCCCATCACAGAGCTGGAAGGAATCGCCCATGTGTGGCATCTCGGGGCTGCACCTGCGCAACCCGTCGCTCTACCCGGATCTAGGGAAGATGTTGCACGGCATGCTGTGCGAGGCGGCCGAACGCGGCACCGATGCGGCCGGCATCGGCCTCTACGGCGATCCGCGGCTGACCCCGCCCGGCACCTCCACCGTCTCGGTGCTCGACAGGAGCCTGCCGGCAGGCGAAGTGGAGGCTGCGCTCGCCCAGCGCGGGCTCGGCGACGTCCGGGTGCTGGAAGCCGGTCAGACCACGGTGATCAGCGCCCGGGTCACCGGTCCTGAGCTGGAGGCTGCGGTCAGCGCCGTGCTACCCGGCGCGATCCT
>CAXSEW010000677.1:0-2229 GCA_964236185.1 uncultured Nakamurella sp.
CGGCTACCAGCACGTCGCCGACCTGCACGGTGCAGTCACGGCAACGGTGTCCGGCGGTGAGCTCACGGTGACGGCGGTGTCGACGGGCGGGGGCCCGGTCACCCTGCGCTTCGCTGATGGCGGCCGGGCCGGGATTCCGCCGCCGATGGTGGCTCCCGAGACGAGCGGCGCCCCGGTGGTGACGCCGAGCAAGGCCGCTGGCGCCGCCCCGCCGCCCGCCACGTCCGCCACCGCGACGAGCGCGCCCACCACCGGGACGAGCTGGGTGGGGATCCGCTGGCGGTTGACCCGGATCGATCATGCCGGGGATGCGACAGAGGTTCCAGCTGCGGCCGACGAGTGGCTCGAGTTGAACCGGGACTCCCGCGCGGTCGCCAAGTTCACCTCCTGCGAACCAGTGACGGCGAAGTGGATGCCGACCACTACCGGTTTGCTGACCGAGGCGTTCCGGGCGTCCGAGTGGCCGTGCCCAGGAAACGGGGTGCCGGTGGTATCCGCGTTCGCCGCGACCGAACCGTCGCACATCACGGCAGTGGGGGTCGTTGCCGTCGGGTCCCGGCTGACCGTCACCTTCGGCTCCGAGACGCTGTCGTTCGTGAATTCCGGTCCGGCGAAGGGAGCCGGCCTACCGGACCATTCGCCCGGGCCGGGGTGGGTGCAGGTGCCCCCCGAAGCGCTCAACGGGGTGGACCCCGCACTGGTCAACGTGCGCTGGGTACTGCACTCCCTCGAGTCCGCCACGGTCACCACGACCTTCGACGCCGACGACTCCGTCGACCTCCGCCTGTCCGCGGACGCGAGCCTGGGTCTGGGTGAACTGTGCAACGGCCGGAGCAGCTCGTGGCGGCCGGCGGTCCATGGGTTCCGCATCATCGCCTGGCACAACGACTTCGCCACCTGCGCGACGAAGCCGGCCCCCGCTGTGGTGGACACCGGTTGGCCGGCGGTCACCGCCCTGGTCGGCGCCGGTCCGCTGGTCGCCACCGTGACCGGCCGCACCCTCACGATCGTGCACGAAGGTACGACGTTCACCTTTTTCGGTGATGAACACTGATCCACGGCCGGGCACGCCGACCGTTCTACTCGTTTTCGGCGAACCCCAGCGCGTGGAAGCCGCCGTCGACCATCACCATCGAACCGGTGGTGGCCGGGAACCAGTCCGACAGCAGCGCGCAGGCCGCCTTGGCGACGGGCGTCGGGTCGGAGGTGTCCCAACCCAGCGGCGCGCGACCGGTCCAGGCGTCCTCCAGGCCGGAGAAGCCGGGGATCGACTTGGCCGCCATGGTCCGGATCGGGCCCGCCGACACCAGGTTGACCCGGATGCCGCGCGGCCCCAGGTCCCGGGCCAGGTAGCGCGACACCGACTCGAGCGCGGCCTTGGCCACGCCCATCCAGTTGTAGGCGGGCCACGCCTGCCGGGCGTCGAAGTCGAGCCCGACGATGGAACCGCCGCTGGACATCATCGGCAGGCAGGCCACCGCCAGCGCCTTCAGCGAATAGGCCGAGGTGTGCACGGTGGTCGCCACGTCCTGCCAGGCGGTGGCGAGGAAATCGCCGCCGAGCGCACCGGCCGGGGCGAAGCCGATGGAGTGCAGCACCCCGTCGATGCTCGGGATGAACTCACCGACCCGGCTGGCGAGTGAGTCCAGGTGCGCCTGGTCGGTCACGTCGAGCTCGACCACCGGCGCCTGCGCCGGAAGTCGCTTGGCGATCCGCTCGACGAGGCTGAGCCGGCCGTATCCGGTGAGCACCACCGAGGCACCCTGCTCCTGCGCCATCCGCGCGGTGTGGAAGGCCATCGACGCCTCGGTGATGACACCGCTGATCACCAGGTTCTTGCCGGTCAGAATTCCGGTCACGGGGTTCCTCGCATATCTGATGGCTGCTTGACGGGTGGACTGCTCAGGAGCGGTTCAGTGCCCCATGCCGAGGCCGCCGTCGACCGGCACCACCGCACCGGTGACGTAGGCCGCCTGCTCCGAGGCGAGAAAGGTGACTACTCCGGCGATCTCGTCCGGGGTGGCGTAGCGGCGCAGCGGCACCTGGCTGATGATGTCGGCTCGCCGCTCGTCGGGCAGCGCCCGGGTCATGTCGGTGTCGACGAAGCCGGGCGCGACGACGTTGGCGGTAACGTTCCGCGAACCCAGCTCCCGGGCCACCGAACGGGCCAGGCCGACCAGCCCGGCCTTGGACGCCGAGTAGTTGACCTGGCCGGCGCCACCGGACAGG
>CAXSEW010000678.1:0-2216 GCA_964236185.1 uncultured Nakamurella sp.
CGATGTCGACATCGGCGCCCTGGTCGATGGCGCGTTTGGCGGCTGCGATGGCCAGTGTGGGACCGGCCGCCAGCCGCTGCGCGAACTCCAGCGCCGCCGCGAACACCTCGGCGGCCGGTACGGCCCTGGTGGCCAGGCCGATCGCCTCGGCCTGCTCGCCGGTCACCGGGCGACCGGTGAAGATCAGCTCCTTCGCCTTGGCCACCCCGACCAGCCGGGGCAGGCGCTGCGTACCGCCGGCACCGGGGAACACCCCCAGGGTGATCTCGGGCAGGCCGATGCGGGCGTCGTCGGCGATGATCCGGAAGTCCGCGGCCAGCGCGAGCTCGCAGCCGCCGCCCAGCGCATAACCGGTCACTGCGGCGACCACTGGCTTCGGCAGTCGCGCGACGGCGTCGATGGCCGCCGTCAGGGTGGCGCCGAAGCTGCTGATCTCACTCGGCCCGAGGTCAGCCATCTCCCTGATGTCGGCGCCCGCGGCGAACGCCCGCTCGCCGCCGTAGACGACCACCGCCCGGACGTCCGGCCGCTCCCCCGCCTCGGTCGCCACCGCCAGCAGCTCCGCGTGGACCTGGCTGTTGATCGCGTTCACCGGCGGCCGGTCGAGCCGGATCACGCCGACATCGCCGTGCAGTTCGAGCCGGACGAGTTCCGCCATGGTGTCGCTCCTTGGATCGGTGGTAGCAGCAGGTTCAGTTGGCGTGGGCGAAGTAGCGGCCGTCCCGGCGGTCCAGCACCAGTGGCATCCCGAAGGTCTCCGAGAGCGCCTCGGCCGTCAGCACCTGCGCCAACGGACCGGCGGCGACGACCTTGCCCGCCCGCAGCAGCAGCAGGTGGGTGAAGGCCGTCGGAATCTCTTCGACGTGGTGCGTGACCAGCACGGTGGCCGGTGCCGCCGGGTCGACGGCGAGGGTGGACAGCCGCGCCAGCAGGTCCTCACGGCCGCCGAGGTCCAGCCCGGCCGCCGGCTCGTCGAGCAGCAGCAGTTCTGGATCGGTCATCAGCGCCCGGGCGGCAAGGGTGCGCTTTCGCTCGCCCTCGGACAGCGTTCCGTACAGGCGGTCGGCCAGCCGCAAGATGCCCATCGCTTCCAGCAGTTCACCGGCGCGCTCGAAGTCCATCTCGTCGTAGTGCTCCCGCCACCGGCCGAGGACGCCGTAGCCGGCCGAGACCACCACGTCGATGACCTTCTCGGTCGGCGGTACCCGAGCCGCCAGCGCAGCGGATGACAAGCCGATCCGGGATCGCAGCTGCATCAGGTCGACGGCGCCGAGCCGCTCGCCGAGCACGTGGGCGCGGCCGCTGGTCGGGTGCAGCTGGGCGGAGGCGATCTGTAGCAGCGTGGTCTTGCCGGCGCCGTTTGGTCCCAGCACCACCCACTGCTCGCCGGCGTCCACATTCCAGTTGATGCCGTCGACCAGCAACGTCTGACCGCGTCGGACCATGATGTCCCACAGGTGCAGGACCGAAGCGCTGCCGGGCCGGATCGTCATCGTCACGCCGGTCATTGTGTCCTACTGCCGCGCCACTGCGGCCGTCAGCGCTCCGGCGGTCGGTAGGGCGCCCGGTGTCGCCGGAACCAACCGGCTGCCGCGAGAATGATCACCATGCTGCCCGCACCCGATGCCGACCCGACGGACGACGGACCAGCGGGCGCCGCACCGCGTCCGGTGTCAGCACCGATACCTCCTGTCGCGAGTCCGTTCCCGGGTGTCCCGTTTCCCCTGGGCGCGACCCTGTCCGATCGCGGAGTCAACTTCGCGGTGGTGGCCGACGGAGCCGAGTCGGTGGACCTGTGCCTGGTCGATGCCCTCGGTGCGCAGTGGCGGATTCCGATGCAGGACCGGCGTTACGGCATCTGGCACACCTTCGCTCCCGGGGTGCGGGCCGGACAGCGCTACGGGTACCGGGTCAACGGGCGCGACCCGTCGAAGATCCTGCTCGACCCGTACGCGATGCGGGTGGACAGTACGGACTACGACCTGATGGCCGCCTCCGCTGCCGGCGTGGACACCCTGGGCAAGGTGCCGCTGGGCGTCGTGGTGGCGCCGGTGCGGACGGCATCGGCGAAGCCGGCGACGCCGTGGGAGCACACGGTCATCTACGAGGCGCACGTCGCAGGGCTGACCACACTGCACCCCGGACTCCCTCCGGCCCTGCGCGGCACCTACGCCGGCGTCGCGCACCCGCTGATCGTCGAGCATCTGCAACGGTTG
>CAXSEW010000679.1:0-2196 GCA_964236185.1 uncultured Nakamurella sp.
GGAAGACGGGATGTGCAGCACCTCGTCGCACACGCCGGCCAACGGATTCGGCAGGCAGCCGGTCATCGCCCAGGTTCGGATACCCAGGGTGCGGGCCCGCTCGGCCGCTGCCAGAAGGTTCGGGCTCGCGCCGGACGTCGACATCAGCACCAGGATGTCGCCGCGGCGCCCATGGGCGCTGACCTGGCGGGCGAACATCTCGGCAACGCCATAGTCGTTGACGATGGCGGTGAGCGCCGAGGGCTCCGAGTGCAGTGAGACGGCGGAGAACGCCGGCCGGTCATCACGGTAGCGGCCGACCACCTCCGCGCTGAGATGTTGCGCCTGGGCTGCACTTCCGCCGTTGCCGGCGACCAGCAGCCTGGCTCCGGTGAGTAGCGCGGCAGCCAGTTCCCGACCCCACCGGACAGCGCTGTCCTCCGCCGGGCCGAATGCGGCCAGGGCCTGGTGCAACGAAGCGACATGCGCCGAGCCTGGTTCGGTGTGGCGACCGTCAGGGATTTCGGAGATCAAAGATTTCGTCATCGACCTGCTCCTGCCGTTGCGGTGGTGGGGCTCGTGGGGTCAACCTGGATCCTTCGGCCAACACCCAGCAGCGCCCGGTGGTAGGACTGTTCGGTGCGCAGAGCGACGGAATCCCAGCTGTAGCACTGCTTCGCCCGCAGCCGCCCGGCCCGGCCCATCGCCGTCCGTCGCCCGGGATCTGCCAGCAGAGTGCTGACGGCAGCGGCGATGTCCGTCGGCCGGCCCGGCGGCACGAGCAGGCCGGTCACGCCGTGGTCGATGGTGTCGAGCAACCCGCCCACCGCGGTACCGACGACCGGCACCCCGCAGGCCATCGCTTCCAAAGGGACGATGCCGAACGGTTCGTACCAGGGCGCCGCGACCACCACATCGCAGGTGTTGATCAGGGCCGGCAGGTCGTCGTGCGCCACCCGTCCGGCGAACATCACCCGGTTCGCGACGCCGAGATCGGCTGCAAGACCAGCTAATCGGCGAGCTTCCGGGTCGAGCGACAGGGCCGGCGAGTCCGGTCCGCCGACGACCAGGAGCTCGGCTGCCGGAATGCCCGGCATCGCCCGGATGGCGTCCTCCACGCCCTTGCGCGGTACCAGCCTGCCCAGCACGAGAATGCGGGGACGGCTGCGGCGAGGCGTGGGCCGGGGTGCGAAGGCGGTGACGTCCACTCCACACGGCACCACGTCGATCGGTGCGCCGCCGCCCAGGGCGGTCAACTCGTCGACCTCGTCGCGGCAGGTGGCGATGATCCGGTCGGCGGTCCGCAGGATCTGCGCTTCCATTTCGATCCGGTCGTCAGGACTGCTGTCCGCGTCGCCCTGCCACCGCCGCTTCACGGCGCCGAGCGCGTGGAATGTTTGCAGGACCGGCGCGGCGGTCCCGTCGGCGGCCTGCAGCGCGGCCAGCCCGCTCATCCAGAAGTGTGCGTGCACGACGTCGGGCGGCTGTTCCGCCCACCGTCGGGACAGTACTGTGCCGAACTCCGGCATGTACTGCGGCAACCGGTCTTTGGCGATGGCAGTCGCCGGGCCGGCGGTCACGTGCTCGACCACGACGTCCGGCGCAAAGCCGACGACGGGTGGCAGTGCGGGCGCGTCGGCGCGGGTGTACACGGTGACCTTGTGACCACGCGCCCCGAGCGCGGTGGCCAGGGCCGCAACGTGCACGTTCTGCCCGCCCGCGTCGACACCGCCCAGACAGGCCAGCGGGCTGGCGTGCTCGGACACCAGCGCGATCCTCATCGGCGCGCCCCGTTGGCCGATGCCACGCCGTCGCGAGCGGTCACCGATTCCAGCAGCGCGTCCCAGTCCCGCAGGAACCGGGCCAGGCCGTACCGCTCCAACGCCGCCTGCCGGCCGTGCAGTCCAGCCTCGGCCGCCGCCTCAGGATCGTCGAGGTAGCTGCGAAAGGCGGTCAGCAGCCGGTCCGGGTTGGTGCTGACCACACCAGCCGCGGCCGGAACCGCCTCGGCCACTTCGGTTGCCGCCAGCGCAACGACCGGCATTGCCAGGTGCATCGCCTCGATCAACGACAGCCCGAGGGACGTCCACCGCATCGGATGCAGGTAGACCCGACGCCGCGCCACCTGCGTGTGCATCTGGTCCTGGGTCTCCAGGTCGTCGTGCGGGAGGACGTCCGGGTGGCCCAGCGCGGTGGCGAACGGCGTCGCCGCCATGC
>CAXSEW010000680.1:0-2189 GCA_964236185.1 uncultured Nakamurella sp.
GCGGGGCGAGTTGATCAGCGCGGGGCGGGGCGGGGAGGGGCGGCGCAGGCGCAGGTCAGGCGGTGGGGCGGCGTAGCAAGGCCTCGATGCGGTCGAGGCGCTGGTGCAGGTCGGTGATGTCGCTGTGGGTGGCGTCCTGCTCGCTGGGCTTGAGCGTCAGGATCAGCTGGCCGCCGGGCTGCAGCGTCCCGTTGCCGACCTCGGACACGTCGTCGCCGTTCTGCATCCGGATGGCATGGTCCAGCTCGTCCTGCCGCAGCCCCAGTCTGCGCAGCGCCGCCCGGTCCACCGTGCCGTTGTCGATCACCTGGGTGGCCGAGCCCTCGACGAGGCGCCGGAAGGCTGGGAACGCGAAAGCCAGCCGGTCGACGACGGTATTGGTCACCACCAGCGTGACCGCCCCGACGGCGCCGCCGGCCAGCGAATTGTCATTGCCGATGATGGCGTTCTGCACCACATTGGACAGCAGGAACATCACCACGAAATCCATGGTGTTCAGCGATGCGATGGACCGCTTCCCGGTGATCCGAAAGATCAGCAGGATCAGCACGTACACCGCGACGGTCCGCAGCACCTTCTCCAGCACCGGAATCTGGAAAGCGAAAAGGCTGTGCCACATGGCGGGCTCCTTCGGGCGGATACTTCTCGGACGCGGCAGGCGCCGCAAGAGAGACAGTAAGCCCCAGCGAGGCTGGGAGAGCCCCGGTCAGTAGCGGGCTTTCGCCGCGTCTCCGGCCGTAACCGGCAGCGTCGCGATGATCATCGGCGGGCCGGCCAGTATTTCGCCGGCACCGGCCAGCGCAGCCTGCAGGTGCGGCGATGCCATGTGCCCGTCCAACGCCTCCTTGCTCGTCCACTTCTCGACAGTGACGAACTGGTCAGGGTTCTCGACCGCTCGCTGCAGGCTGTAGAGCAGACACCCCGCTTCGGTGTGGGTGCCGGCGGCGAGCTCGATCAGCATGCTTTCGAGCCGGTCACCGCTACCCGGCACACCCGTGATCACCGCCGATACGTGCAGCGGCTGGGCAGTGCTGTTTGGGGTCGACTGCGTCATTCGGGCTCCCTGTAGGGCGATCAGCGTTGATCTTCCCCGGTCATCATGGCAGACCTTGATCCACGCGGCTCGGCTCGCCGGGCGGGAGTCGGTTGACCTGTGCCACAGCAAGTCGATGATCCGGGAGGACCGGCCGTCGTCCAAGGATCTGCGCGGCAAGCGGTTCGGCCTGCTGCCCTGCGGCGGCGCCGCCCGACCCGTCCGCTCAGACCCTGATGGACCGACAGCCCAGGCCGGTGTGCCGGTTCTGCTGCCGGATGCTGATCGCGTAGACGCAGACCACGTTGACGCCGTGACCCTGGATCGGGACCGTCACGTCGAACCCGGTGGCGCCGCCGGCCCACGGATACACCCGCTGCACGTCCGGACGCCCGACCCTGGTGAACGTCGAGTAGCCCCGCCGGCCGGTCGGGCCGGAAATCCAGGTGTCCACCCGTTCGCTGAACCCCGGTGAGGAGCGGTCGGCGGCCCAGCCGGCCACCATCAGCGAGCCGGCCGAGCCCGGCTTCACTGCGTCGACCGCACCGATCGGCAGGAAGGGTAACCAGGGTGCGCCGACCTTGGTGGAGAGGTACGGGTGCTGCCGAGGGTCGAGCCAGCGGAGCAGCGCCACCATGACGGACCGGTCCACCGCTACACAACCGGCGGTCGGTCGGCCGTCCGAGACGTGCAGGAAGATCCCCGACCCGGCGCCCGGCACGCGGGCGGTGTTGTAGTCGATGTTGACGGCGTAGTCGTAGACACTGCCGGCGTAGTACAGGTTCTCGCTGGCGCCGCCGGGGCTGGAAGACTGCCGGACATGCAGGTTGTAGGTGGGTGAGGAGGGGTTCTCGTCCCACCAGTCCAGGGCGTCGGTCTTGAAGTACCGCATCCCCGTGCCGGGATTGACCTGCCGGCCGAACGCCTGGGTCAGCGAGAAGTTGCCGGCCGGGGTGTGCTGAGTGCTCTCGCTGGCCTGGCCGATGCCGGCCGAGCCGACGTACGCCGCCACCGGGCCGATGGCGACCCGCCACGTCCCGTCGGAACCGCGCTGCCAGGCCGTCAGGGTGGCGCTGGTCGAGGTGCTGCTGGGCGCGTTGACGGTGATCAGCTGGCTGGTGCCCGGCGGAGCCGGTACGGGATCGGCCAGCGCGGA
>CAXSEW010000681.1:0-2187 GCA_964236185.1 uncultured Nakamurella sp.
GGTGCATCGGGCGCGGGGGCGGACGATCGCGTCAGCGGTCGTGCGACTCCGGCCGCAACCCGGCGCGGGCCCGCCGGCGGGCGGCGTCCAGCACGTTCAGCACGTCGGACACCCGGGCCGGGTCGGCGATGCGGACGTCGGCAGCGGTCGGGCCGATGCCCACCTTCACTCCGACATCCGGCGCGGTGAGGGAGAGGAAGGCGTTCTCGTCGGTGATGTCGTCGCCGAGGAACAGCGTGGCCGTGCTGTGGTGCTCCTGCACCAGGTTCTGCAGGGCACGGCCCTTGTCGGTGGCGACCACCGTCAACTCGAGCACCTTCTTGCCCCGCAGCAGATGCACCCCGGCCCAGGTGGCCGGGTCCTCCTCGATGGCCGTGGTGACGGCCTTGGCGTCCCGATCGTCGGCGCCCCGCAGGTGGACGGCGATGCCGGTGGGCTTGGGTTCGAGGTTGACGCCCCGATACTGGCTGGTGATGCCCTGCAACACCCGGCGGAGCTTGGTCAGCCGAGCTGCCGCCGTCGGCGACAGTTCGCTGCGGCCGGTGTGTTCCGGGTGTTGGGCCTCGCCGTTGCCGCCGGCGCTGTCCCGGCCAGGGGCGGATACCTCCGCGCCGTGGCTGCCCACCAGTTTCAGCGCGTCCGTGTCGCCGAGCAGCATCCGCAGGTCCGACAGCGATCGACCGGAGATCACCGCGACCATCGTGCCGGGTATGCCGGCCAGCGAACGCAGTGCCTCGACCGCCTCCGGCAGCGCGCGAGCGGTTGCCGGATCATCGACGATGGGTGCCAGGGTGCCGTCGAAGTCGGTGCCGATCAGCAACCGTTCGGTACCGGCGATCTCGCTGAGCGCCTCCACCACTTCCGCCGGCAACCGGTCGCGGGCATCGGCGATGTGGTCCCGGGTGCCCTCCAGTGCGGACAGGAAGGCCGCCGCCCACCGGTCGACGTCGTGGGTGAGCACCTGCCGGCGCAGCGAGCGCATCTGCCGCCGGGCGTCGACCGAGGTCATGTTCAACGCTGCCCGCAGACCGTCCTTGACGCCGTCGGTGTCGTACGGATTCACCTGCAGCGCGGCCCGCAGTTCCCGCGCGGCGCCGGTGAATTCGCTCAGCAGCAGGACACCCCCGCCGTCCACCCGGCAGGCCACGTACTCCTTGGCCACGAGGTTCATCCCGTCCCGCAGCGGCGTCACGGTCATCACGTCGGCCGCGACGTAGAAAGCGGCCAGTTCCTCGCGGGGCAGCGACTGGTGCAGGTAGTGAACGGCCGGCCGGCCGATCCGGCCGTAGTCGCCGTTCAGCGAACCGACCTGACGCTCGATGCCCTCACGCATCTTGATGTACGACTCGAGGCGTTCCCGGCTGGGCGTCGCTATCTGCACCATCACCGCGTCGGCGACCGACGGGTCCTTCGCGGCGAGGAGCTCGCCGAATGCGGTCAGCCGGACATCGATGCCCTTGGTGTAGTCGAGTCGGTCGACGCCCAGGATGATCTTGCTCGGATTCCCGAGGTCGGATCGGAGCTTGCGGGCGGCCTCGTGTACCTCCGGCGTGGCGGCGAGCGCGGACTGGGCCGCCGAGTCGATGGAGATGGGGAACGCACCGGCCCGGATGGTGCGACCCTCGTGCTGCAGCAGGCCGCCGCTCGTCGGCACGTCGAGCAGTGATTTGGCCAGCCGGACGAAGTTGCGGGACGCCCCGGGCAGCTGGAAACCGATCAGATCGGCGCCCAGCAGGCCGGCGATGATCTGCCGGCGCCACGGCAGCCGGTTGAACAACTCGGCGGGCGGAAACGGGATGTGCATGAAAAAGCCAATGCGCACGTCCGGGCGGAGTCGGCGCAACATCTGCGGTACCAACTGGAGCTGGTAGTCGTGCACCCATACCGTCGCGTTCGGGGCGGCCACCTTCGCAGCCTCCCGGGCGAACCGGTCGTTCACCACGAGATAGGCATCCCACCAGGGACGATGGAACGCGGACGGTGCAACGGCGTCGTGGTAGAGCGGCCACAGCGTCGCGTTGGAGAAGCCCTCGTAGTAGTCGTCGACCTCGGCTGCGGTGAGGCTGACCGGCTGCAGGGTGAGGCCCTCGGCAGTGGTCGGCTCCACGTGGGTGTCGGCGCTGCCGGGCCACCCGATCCACGCGCCTTCCCGGCGGGCCAGGATCGGGGCGAGCGCGGTGACCAGTC
>CAXSEW010000682.1:0-2178 GCA_964236185.1 uncultured Nakamurella sp.
GTGACCCCTCTTGGTTGATGCAGCTACGCACGATGCGCATTCTGCGAAATCGAACTTCGCCGAGTCTATCGCAGACGACTAGATCGTGTACGACAGATCAGTGCCAGACCGGCCCGTCGGAGTGACCTCGGCTACCTCGGCTCGGCCGAGAGCATCGCGGTCAGCGCCTTGAGTTCGTCGACCAGGTCGGTCTGGGCCTGCCCGGACAAGCCCGTGGCGTCACAGATCTGGCTGGCGACCCCCACGGCCTTGCGCTCCAGGGACCGTCCGTTCCCGGTCAACGCCACCACTACCGAACGCTCGTCCTGCGGGTCCCGGGTGCGGTGGACGAGTCCCATCCCTTCCAGCCGCTTCAGCAGCGGCGAGAGGGTCGAGGATTCCAGACGTAACCGCTCGCCGATCCGGCCGACCGAGCTCGTGCCGTTCTCCCACAACTGCACCATGACCAGGTACTGGGGATAGGTCAGTCCCAACGGTGCGAGTGGTGCCCGGTAGCGGGCCGTCATCGCCCTGGATGCGCTGTAGAGCGCCAGGCACAGCTTGTCATCGAGGAGTACGGCTTCCGCCTCGGCGATCACCTTCATGACGTCAAGGGTAGGTGAGCGGGGCCTACGGGCGGGAATGCGCTTGCGCGATCGTGTCGTGCACGACGACGGTCGGCGACTCCTGTGGATGGGTCCGCACCTGCCAGAACGGTCGAATCGCCGGTAGTGGATGGTTGCCAGACCCGGCTCACCCGACGCGGATGAGCCACTCCTCGCGCGGCACGATCTCACCGATCACCGGCGCACCGGGGATCTCGCCGGCGATCAGCAGGCCGCCGCTGGTCTGCGCATCGGCCAGCAGCAGCAGCTCGTCCTCATCGGCGGTTCCGGACAACCATGGCGTCACCCATTCCAGGTTGCGCCGGGTACCACCGCTGACGTAGCCGGCGCCGAGGGCGGCACGGGCACCGTCCAGGTACGGCACGGCGGCCGGATCCAACACCGCGCTGACCCCGGACGCGCGCATCATCTTGCCCAGGTGTCCCAGCAGGCCGAAGCCGGTGACGTCGGTCGCGGCCCGGATACCGGCGGCCAGCGCATCCTCCGACGCCCGACGGTTCAGCGCGACCATCGTCGCGACCGCCTCGGGAAAAACCTCACCGGTGGATTTGTGCCGGTTGTTCAGCACGCCCAGCCCGAGCGGCTTGGACAGGCTCAACGGCACACCTGCGCACGCGGAGTCGTTGCGCAGCAGATGCTCCGGGTCGGCGACACCGGTGACGGCCATGCCGTACTTCGGCTCCGGATCGTCGACGCTGTGCCCACCGCCGACGAAGCACTCCGCCTCGGTGGCCACGTCCAGCCCGCCGCGCAGCACCTCGCGCAGCAGTTCCAGCGGCAGCACGTCCCGCGGCCAGCCGACCAGGTTGACCCCCACCACCGGCCGCCCGCCCATCGCGTAGACGTCGGACAACGCGTTGGCCACCGCAATCCGGCCCCAGTCGTAGGCGTCGTCGACGACCGGGGTGAAGAAGTCGGCGGTGACGATGATTGCGGTGCCGCCAGAGATCCGCACCGCCGCCGCGTCATCGCCGTTCTCCAGCCCCACCAACAGGTCCGGTGAAGAAATTCCGGTCAGGCCGGCGACGATGTCCTCCAGCTCGCCGGGCGGAATCTTGCAGGCGCAGCCACCGCCGTGGGCGAACTGGGTGAGGCGGATCGCGTCGAGCGCCGGTGCGGACGTCATCACGCCACCGTACTGGCCAAGGCCGACCGGCTACCTTCGGCTACCGTGGCGTCCGGAGGCGTACAGGCGCCTGGTGGTCCTCCCGGTCTTCAACACCGGTGGAGCCGAGTATCTCGGTTCGGCGGGTTCGATTCCCGTCCGCCTCCGCCACTTGTCGAGGAAGAGCGTGGAGTGCAGATGACGGCGGATCCGCGGCGTCGGGTTCCCCGGACCGACGCGCTGCTCGCCGATCCGCGGCTGGTGGAAGCCACCGAGCGGCTGGGTCGCCAGCCGGTGCGAACGGCCGTGCAGCTGGTGCAGCAAAGGGTGCGGGACGGACTGCTGCCACCCGAGAACGCGCCGGACGCCATTGTTCGCAGTCTGCCCGAGCACGCCACCACGCTGCGCGCGGCGCTCAACGCGACCGGCGTGGTGCTGCACACCAACCTGGGCAGGGCACCGCTGTCG
>CAXSEW010000683.1:0-2167 GCA_964236185.1 uncultured Nakamurella sp.
TTCCCTATGCCCGAAACACCCTGCAGTCGATAATCGCGCGAAAGCGCGAGGTTAGGCCGGGCTTGAACGACCGTCTACAGGAGTCGTCTGGCGATGTGGTTGGTGAGGCTGCGGAAGCCGAAGGCGGCCCTGCACACGTGCCCCAAGCGGCCGTTGATCGCCTCGGTCGGTCCGTTGCTGGTGCCCGGTCGGTGGCATGGTGCCTGGGTCGGTCGCAGTAGGCCGGGATGTCGCCGTCTCGTTGGTTCAGGGTCCTGCCGAGCGTTCGAATGTCGACCAGGCCGGCGGGAACGGCCGCGCCCAGAGTGTCGATCAGCTTTGTCATCTTGGTTTTGCCAGTGGCCCGGTCAGGTCCCGGTAGGCGGCGAGCATTGCCTGGTAGGCACCCCAGGTGGTTTCGACTTCCAGGTGTGCGTCGTCGGCGAACAGCGCCGGATCCGTTGGCGTTGCTTGTCGGTGAGCAGATCCGCGCCGGTGCTCAGGAACCGGCGAGCCGAATACAACGGGTCTCCGGCGCGCCTTCCGATGGCCCGTGTTTGCTGTTGCACACGCCGGCGGCACAGTTCCAGGCCGTGCCAAGCCAATCGAACGACTTGGAAACGGATCTTTAACCACGGTGATGTCGTCGTCCAGGTCTTCGACGGCTCCAGCGCCCCCATCCACGCCATCCAGGTCAACGGCGGCAGGTCTTGAGGCGGTTAACCCGTCCATCGAAACGACTTCCACGCCGTTGCGCCACGTTTCGTCCCGCTCGGACAGCCACGTCTAGAACCTCCTGCTTGGAGCGGCCCTCGACCAAGTCCAGCAGCTTGGCCGGTCCTCTCCGGTCGCGGACCGGGGTGAGATCGATAATGACGGTCACATGGCCATCTACGGCGCCAGCAAGGCGTTCGTGCTGTCCTTCACCGAGGCGGAGACCAGGACCACCGGCGTCCGGGTGCTGGTGTTGTGCCCAGGCCCCACCGAAACGGAATTCTTCGCCGCCGCCGGGAAGGAGTTTCTCACCCGGGGTCGGCAAACCGCCGACCAGGTCGCCGCGGTGGCTGACCGCCTACCAAATCGGCCGCGGCCCAACCGTCATCTCCGGAACGGCGAACCGCTTCCGCGCCAGCGGCCACCGGTTCCTACCCCGCTCGGTGATGGCCCGGGTGGCCCTCAAGACCGTCCACGCCGCAGCCTGATCCGCGCCGATACGCCAGCGTCCGCCGGCCCGCCCGAAATCTAGCCCCCTCCACCACTACCCCGACCCGACGCGTTTCTGCGCAGCCGGCCAGATCAGCAATCGCCGATACTCGAAACTGGAGGACATACCGCCATGACCTGCCACAGCATCACCCAGCCGCACCACGCAACCACCACAGCCCAGCCCCCCACCACCGGGCCGACGCTCCGCATCGGCGACGACGAACGCCGTACGGTCACCACCGTCCTGGAACAAGCAGTCGCCGCCGGATACGCGTCGATGGAGGAATTCACCGACCGCCTCGATGCGGTGTTCCGCGCCGTCACCGCAGCCGACCTCACACAGATCACCGCCGACCTACCGTTCGTCGAGCTACGCCGCCGCTACCCCGCCCGCAAACAAGCGGCCCGCCCCGGCATCCCGCCTTCGACTTGTCGCCTACCTCGCAGTCACCGCACTGCTCGCCATCGCAGTACCAACCGGCGTCTGATCCCATGACCCATCGGGCCGGCCCCTGGCGGGCGGAATCGGACTGCTCATCCACGTTCTCCCGAGCGGGCCACCTCTGCGTTGATCGTACTGACCGCCGAACCAGTCGATGATCAAGTGGACGACGCCTCAACGAGCAATTCGATCGTCGCCGTCAGATGTAACGGGTCCCGTTCACGGACACCGGCGGTACGTTGCGCGACTTTGTAAAGCTGACACGACAACTCAGACAAGCCACCCTGCGTTCGATCGGTCAGCTCACCACCGATCACCTGACGCGTCGACAATGCCTGCCGTGCGGCGGCCGTCGTTCGTCCTGTCACCAGCAAAGACCGTCGCGGTTGACGATCCTCAACCGGCGTAACGCGCCGTTCCGGTGGGCGCTTCTCTGCGGCACAGGTGTTAAGGCTGCTACTTAGCGCCGTCCAGGGCTCGTGTGCTCCACGCCGGCAGGGCAGCCTGACGGGCCATCAGCTTTAGTTCACGGCTCGGGAG
>CAXSEW010000684.1:0-2167 GCA_964236185.1 uncultured Nakamurella sp.
ACCCAGGCAGTAGTGGATGCCACCGGAAAAGGCCAGATGGTCGGCGGCGTTGACCCGGGTGATGTCGAAGCGCTGCGGGTCGTCGAACGCCTCGGGATCGCGGCCCGCCGCGGCCAGCATGAGTAGCAGCCACTGTCCCGGTTGGACGGTCGTGCCGGCCAGATCCACCGGATCTCCGGTGGAGAACAACACACGCGCCGTCTGCTGCACCGGCGGGTCGTACCGCAGTACCTCCTCGATCACCGCCTCGGCTCGAGAAGGGTCCGCCACCAGCAGGTTCCACTGGTCCCGATCGGTCAGCAACGCCCGCACACCGTTGCCGATGGCATTGACGGTGGTCTCGAAACCGGCCATCAGCAGCAGCCCGACCAGCGACGTCAGCTCGGTCGAGCTGATCACGTCACCCTGCTGGGCGACCAGCACGGACGTCAGGTCGTCACCGGGTTCGCGAGCGGCTCGGGCCAGCAGCTCGTCGAAGGTCGCCCGCATCTCGCGGTCGGCCACGAACAGCTTGACCGCGTGCGAGATGGACTGCACGCCGTCAAGTGCCGACGCGAGGGTGGCCCCCACCCGCCGCAGACGCTCGGGCTCGTCGGCCAGTCCGAGCATCTGGGTGATGACAGCGATGGGCAATGGCGACGCGAACGCCGAGACCAGCTCGAAGCCGTCCTGGCCGGCCACCTTGTCCAGCAAGCGGTCGATAGCGCTTTCGACGAGCGTTTCGTAGCCGATCATCCGCCGCGGAGTGAAGGCGGGCGCCGCGAGTCGCCGGAGGCGACCGTGGTCGGGCGGGTTCAGGGCCAACAGCGACAGGTCGAGCACGTCCTCACCGGGCCGGGGTGCCCCCGGGTCGGTGACGCCGAACGCGCGACTCCGCAAAACCTGTTGGCACACCTGGTAGTTCGTCGTACTCAGATTACCCATCCTGGTGGTCAGCACCGGGCCGCGAGCTCGCATTCGTTCGTACACCGCGTGCGGGTTCGCCTGACCGACCGGCAGGTGCAGCTGCGACAGGAGATCATCCTTGACCAGTCCGGCGTAGGCGATCTGCGCCCGGTTGGCGTAGATGCCTATCGCGAACCGACCGACATCCACAGCCTGTTTCGTCACCTGCTCGAGCTTGTTCGCCATCCCGCCAGTATCCGCGCTCTGGGCCGACAACTGCAGAGTCACCCATTGGATGCCTACCTTCGGCGTTCAGCGCCTGTCGCGCGTACGCGGCGCGGGTCGGGCATCTGCCGGCCGTGCTCTGCCGGATGAGCAGCTCGTAGTCGACCACTCCGATGTCGACCAGCGCACCGTGGAAGGACTCGCGACGGGCGAGGCCTGAGCGCCGCCCGTCACGGGAACCTCAAGCTGCGGACAGTGTCAGTGGTTGGCAGCTGGGTCGGCCGGCGGGACGGACGGTTCGACCGGGTCCAGGGTGACCTGCTCCTTGCGCACCTGTTCGGTGACCTGCTGCTCCCCTTCGACGCGATCGACCACCAGCCGCACCGACTGCGCCGGGACCCACTCCTTCGTGACGACGATCCGCTCCTCGTTCAGCACCCACGGGCGAGGCGTCCCGGTCGTCGGCTCCATCGCCGCTTCGTCGGGGGCGGCGATGCCGGCGGTGGCGTCCAGCTCGTCGTAGACGATCCGCACTTCCTCGCGCGTCCACGGCACCTCGATGGTCCTGGTCTCGGTCACCTGGAACCGCTCGAGCCGGGCGCGGCGCACCGGAACCCACCGGGTGGCGACGCTCAACCGCTCCTCGGACCGCACCATCGAGACGACGTCCGGGTGGACGTCCGAGCTGCCGGTCGCCCTGTCCAACCCGTAGAACGTCCGGACCCGCTGCTCGTCATCGCCGGACACCGGTACCCCAACCGCCACCTGCGGTGCACCGGTGATGGCCTCGGCCGGATAGGCCACCTGAAGGTCGTCCCCAGCGACCGTGGAGCCGGCCATCGGCACGAGGGTCTGCTGGCCGTCGCCCGCGTCCCCGGAATTGATCGACACCCAGGTCGACTCGCCGTCGCTGTCGCTGCGGAACAGTTGCCCGACCCGGCCCAGCCGGAGGCCGTCGGCCGATCGCACCGCGCCGTGGTCCAACAGCCGTCTCGCCACTTCGTCGTCGAGCATCCGCGCTCCCCTGGGTTGGTCGTTGCCACTCATGCTGGCGGTG
>CAXSEW010000685.1:0-2154 GCA_964236185.1 uncultured Nakamurella sp.
GCCGGCATCGGACTGGGCACCATCAACGCCAACGTGTTCCAGGACGACGACTACATGTTGGGCAGCGTCACCAATCCCGATCCGAAGGTCCGGGCGAAGGCTCTGGGGCACCTGCTGGACTGCATCGACGTGATGGACGAGACCGGCTCGCGAGATTTGAAGCTGTGGTTCTCCGACGGCACGAACTATCCCGGACAGGACAACATCCGCGCGCGGCAGGATCGCCTGGCCGATGCGCTGGAACAGGTCTACGCGCGGCTCACCGGCGATCAGCGGATGATCCTCGAGTACAAGCTGTTCGAACCGGCCTTCTACACGATGGACGTGCCGGACTGGGGCACCTCCTACGCGCACTGCCTGACGCTGGGCGAGCGAGCGAAGGTCTGCGTGGACACGGGACACCACGCGCCCGGCACCAACATCGAGTTCATCGTGGCGTTCCTGATGCGTGCGGGCAAGCTCGGCGCCTTCGACTTCAACTCGCGGTTCTACGCTGACGACGACCTGATCGTCGGTGCGGCGGATCCGTTCCAGCTTTTCCGCATCCTGTTCGAGGTGGTCAGCGCGGGCGGGTTGGACGCCGGTTCTGACATCGCCTTCATGCTCGACCAGTGCCACAACATCGAGCCGAAGATCCCCGGTCAGATCCGGTCGGTGATGAACGTGCAGGAGGCGACCGCCAAGGCGTTGCTGGTCGACCAGGACGCGCTCGCGGTGAGCCAGCAGGCCGGAGATGTGCTGGGCGCCAACGCGGTGCTGATGGACGCCTACAACACCGACGTCCGGGAGTTGCTCGGCGACCTCCGCGAGGAGCAGGGGCTGGCCCGGGACCCGATGGCGGCCTATCTGCAGTCCGACTATCCGGCGAAGACGGTCGCCGAGCGGGTCGGCGGCACCCCGGCCGGCTGGGGCGCCTGAGACCCGTCCGTCCAGATCACCATCACGGGAGCGCGAACATGAGCAGTGCAGTCACCGCCGGAGTGGACCGGAGATCCCGCCGCCGCACCAGGGTCGGCGTCGTCGCCGGCGGCCTCGGCGCCTATTGGCCGCAGTTCCCCGAACTCCTGCCACAGCTCCAGCGCTGCGCCCGGCGCGTGGTGGAGCGGCTCACCGCCCTCGACTGCGATGTCGTCGACGCGGGCTTCATCTCCGATCCTCCGGAGGCCGGCCGCGCGGCTCACCAGCTCCGGCAGGCCGATCTGGACCTCCTCGTGCTGTACATACCCACCTATCTGACGTCGTCGATGATGCTGCCGATCGCGCAGCGCAGCGGGGTGCCGGTGTTGGTGCTGAACCTGCAGCCGACAGAGGCGATGGACCACGCCACCTTCGACACGGGCAAGTGGCTCGCCTACTGCGGATCCTGCTCGGTGCCGGAGATGTCGAACGCATTCCTGCGGTGCGGCATCGACTTCCGGTCGGTATCGGGGTATCTCGAAGAGGAGCGGTCCTGGGCCAAGGTAGGGGCTTGGGTCAAGGCCGCCGGTGTGCGCGGCGGTCTCACCGCTTCCCGGCACGGGCTGATGGGCCACCTCTACCCCGGCATGCTCGATGTCTCCACCGACCTCACGCTGATCACCGCGCAATTCGGCGGTCACATGGAGGTGGTCGAGTTCGACGACCTGCGGGTCCGGGTCGCCGCGGTCACCGACGACGAGGTGGCCGAGCGGGTCGACCTGGCGCGCCAGGTCTTCGAGCTGGACGACACCGTCCAGCTCCCCGATCTGCAGTGGGGCGCCAAGGTCTCGGTAGGACTCGACCGGCTCGTCGAGGATTTCGCGCTCGACTCGCTGGCGTACTACCACCGCGGTCTGGAGGGTGAGCTGCACGAACGCCTGGGCGCCGGGATGATCCTCGGCGCCTCACTGCTGACCGCGCGCGGCATTCCAACCGTCGGCGAATACGAACTTCGCACCTCGCTGGCGATGCTGATCATGGACCGGCTCGGCGGCGGCGGCTCGTTCACCGAGCTGCAGGCGTTGAACTTCTTCGACGACGTGGTCGAGATGGGACACGACGGCCCCGCGCACCTGGCGATCAGCTCCTCGCGGCCGCTGCTGCGCGGGCTGGGCATCTACCACGGCAAACGCGGCTGGGGAGTCTCGGTCGAGTTCGACGTCGCCCACGGCCCGATCACCACCTTCGGGCTCGCGC
>CAXSEW010000686.1:0-2154 GCA_964236185.1 uncultured Nakamurella sp.
GTCAACTGGAATTAAGCCATGCCCCTGGCGGCGAAGAACCCGAATTCGTCGCCCCCACCCTGCTGGTCTCCGACGACGCTGTTCCCGCGGCCGGCGATCACCACCACAGCGCCGATGCGGACGCCTCCGCCGGTCCACCAACCATCGCAGCGACCCCGACCACCGGCGAAGCCGTCATCGCAGCGGCCGACTCCCAACCCGCAGGTGCCGACGGCACCGCCCGCACCCTTGGCGTGATCGGCATCCTGCTCGCCGCCCTCGCGATGCTCGTCGCGGCCCTGCGATTCCGCAGACCATCACCAGCATCGGAAACGACCAAGTAGATCGCAGACGGCTCTTGCTGATGACGATGTCTGTGGAGGGCGGCGCCTTGCGCAGGTCGACGACGACGAAACCGGCTTCCAGCAGTTCACTGAGTCAAGCCCGGGCATTGGCCTTCGAGGCAGCTGGCGGGCAGTAGACATGCAACGGTTCAGTGCGCTATGCCGTCATGGTGCACATGCAGAGGCGGATCAGCATCGCCGGGTTGGCGCTGGTCTGATTGGTCTCGGTGACGAGCTGCGCCGTTCGAATCACCTCAGCTCAATCGATAAGCGCATCATCTACGCGCACCGCGACCGCCGACCAGGCCACAGCGTTCCTACCCACCCACAACGACGGTCAATCCGCAATATCGATGTCAGACTCGGCGGCCGCGGGCTCGGCTCCGGTTGCAATCGGGAGCGATCCAAGCGCCGTCTGCGACGGGGTAGCTCAACCGGCTGACCCGGTGCTGTTGGACCCGAAAGCATCCGTGATCAACGCGGTGATCTGCCGATCCTCCACGCAGTACTTCCCTGGCCAAGGCCTATGGGCCGTCGCCAGCATTGATGTACTTCCGACCGGTCAGATCCCTGACCTCGTCCGCGCGCTGACGGAACCGGACAAGCCCTCCGATCCCGATCAACCATGCTCGGCGGACGGTCACATCCCCGTAGATTTCGTCCTCACCCTGGCCGACGGTTGATCACCGCAACCAATTTGAACAAGAGTTGGCCTACAGCTTCTGCTATATCGCCACCCGGCTGCCCACCAACCGGCGGCACCCTGCCAACGCTGGACTGGCTCGAAGTCACCCAACCCCCGCCACCACCAACCGACGGCGTCAAGCCCATCGGCAACCCCATCGTCCTGGTCGAATTGAGCGGCTGCCGCCGAGTCGTCGCGCCGGACACCGGCCTGGTCGGCTACCTCACCCAAGCGCAAACCGCAGTCCTGAACAAACTGGTCTGAGATTTCCGATCAAGCCGACACCATCCATCGGAGTGTTTCAGTTGCCGTGTCCGCTTCACGTTGTAACGCATCCGCGGTGTGTAGTTGAACAGGTGTTCCGGCGGAGAGTCGGTATGCGGAACGCCGTGATGATCAGGGCAGAAGGGCCACGAAGGCGAGCCCGCTGGTCGCTTCGGCGCGGGCAAGAACCGTGTCGGGGTCGTCCAGGGCTGCGGTGGTGACGTCGACAGCGCTGAGGTCGATCAGGCCCGCTTCCACCTGTCGCCAGACGGAGTAGGCCGTCTCGTTGGACGCCATCCAGGAGCCGCGGAGGGTGATGCGGCGGTGCATCAGTTGGTCGTAGGGGATCGGGAGCGTCTGACGTACGCCCCCGAGGAGCACCATGGTCCCGTCGAGCCGGAGCACATCGAAGCCCGCCATCGTGAGGTCGGCTGTCGGCGTGGGACCGAGTGCGTCGATGGTCACGTCTGCGTCCCCGCCGATCGCCTCCTGGATCGCTGCGGCGTCGGCCGCCCGGTCCCCGACCGAGCGGACGGTACGTACGCGCGGGTCGAGCGCGGCGAGACGCTGGAGGCTCGAAGCGTTGCGACCGACCGCGGCGATGCGGCCCGCTCCGCGGGCGAGGGCGAGCAGCACCGTAGCTCCGCCGAGCTGTCCGCTCGCCCCGGTGACGACGACGCGGTCACCAGGGTTCAGCGCGCTCCGTTCCACCGCTCCGGCCGCGACGGTCAGCCAGGGCAGGAACGCGAGTCGCGGGAGGTCTGGGTACCGCTCGGCGCCGGGTAGAGCGACGAGCGTCGACGCCGGCATCAGCGCCTTCTCCGCGAACGTGCCGGTGCGCCACACCCGGCGCAGGGCGTCTGTGGCCGGGCTGGCCGTTCC
>CAXSEW010000687.1:0-2147 GCA_964236185.1 uncultured Nakamurella sp.
GTCCCGCGTCGTCGCACCCGACGACGATCCGGAATGTCTGCTCTGTCATGACTGCCCTCCTATGGGGATGGTGCGGGTCTGCGCTCGAGCACTTCGTCGAGCACCAGTTGGAGATTGTCCGGGTCGTGGGCGAACCGGCCGAGGAACAGCCCGTCCAGACTGTCACGGAGCAGGTCATACGTGCCTGGGCCGGCGCTGCCGCCGTACAGGAACCGGGTGTCCCCCGGGCGATCGAGGCTGCGGCGGTCGACCACCGTCCGCAGTTCGTCGACCACCCCGACGACATGCCGGTCCGGAGCGGGCTGCGCGGCGCCGATCGCCCAGACCGGCTCGTAGGCGAAGATCACCGGCGCCTGCGGCGGCAGCGCGTCCAGCACCGCCGTCACCTGCGGCGTGCACGCGGTGACCGCGGCGGCGATGTCGCCGGTATCGGCTTCGCCGACGCACACCACCGGGATCAAGCCCGACCTGGCGGCAGCGGCTGCCTTCGCCGCGGTCGTCTCGTCGGTCTCGCCGAACAACCGGCGGCGCTCCGCGTGACCGACCTCGGCATACCGGCAGCCCTCGGCGGCGAGCATGGGGGCGGACACCTCACCTGTGTACGCGCCTTCGTCGGCCCAGCACACGTTCTGCCCGCCGTAGGCGACCCCGGACCCGGCCAGCAGCAACCTCGCTTCGTGGATCGCCAGGAAGCTCGGCAGCACGAACAGTTCGATCCGGGCCGGATCGAGTGCGCTGCCGATGGCGGCGACGCGGCCGAGCCAGGCGCGGGTGCGCTCGGCGTCCAGGTACATCTTCAGGCTGACGCCGACCACGTGCTGCGGTAGCCCACGGCTCATGGTGGCATCCAGCTCACCGCGGCAACCTTTTCGGCAGGATGCGCCGGATGTATTCGCGGTTGGTGGCGCTGACGCTCAATCCGTCCCCGCCGTAGTGCTCGGTGCAGAAGGCGCCACGGAAGCCCAGGTCGATCGCCGACCGGATGGCTTTCCGGTAGTTGATGACGCCGAACTCCATCGGAGCCGGCGCGGTGACGATGAGACCGCTGCTGGCGTCCTCGGTCCGGTAGTAGTTCTTCACATGCCAGTAGTTGGCGTAGGGCAGCGTCTTCTCGGCCATCGCCTCCCATCGCTCCACCGGCCGGTGCAGGCGCACCAGATTGCCCAGATCAGGATTCAGCCCGACCGTCGGCAGGTCGACATCCTCAACGAACTTGACGGCGCTGTCCGCGGTGCCCAGGTAGGTGTCCTCGTACATTTCCAGCGTGAGGTCGACGCCGACCTCGGCGCCGTGCTTCCCCAACTCCCGGATGCGGTCGACGGCCAGCTTCCAAGCCTGCGGATCGTCCGAGTCGACCGGCCCCTGAGCGGTCCAGAACCACAGCGCCTGCTTCTGCGCCGGGGTCAGCGCGCGAAAGAAGCCGAAGGAGACGAAGGAGGCACCGATCGCCGCCGCGGTGTCGATCACCCGGTGGCCGTAGGCCAGGTACTCGTCGCCGTGATCCGGGTCGACCACGCTGCGCCGGGCAGTGGAGATGGCCGGCATGGTCAGGCCCGCGGCCGCCACCACGTCCTGGAACTCCTGCAGCCGCTGTGGTCCGAGATCGGCCAGCCGGAGCCAGGAGTCGGTCGGGTCGAGTTCGGTGAACCCGGCGTCCACCACGTCCTGCAGCGTGGTGGCCCAGCCTTCCGGGCTCTGGTCCTGGACGGAGCTGCCGTCCGGCAAGGCGTTGGGGTACTGGATCATCGCCGCGGTGATCGGCCAGTTCTGGTTCGTCAATTCCGACACTTCGGGCGCATTCATCGATGGAACCTCCGTACTGTGATCGGCCGTTGCGGTGATGGCGGCATGGCGTAGGTGTGGTCAGTGCCCACGTAATACCTCGATGACGGACGAGTCGTCGGAGCGGCCCCGGCCGGCCCGCCGGCTGGCCAGGAACAGCAGCTCCGCCGCGCCGGCCAGCGGCGCGGGATAGGCACCGGCCCGGGCCGCGTCGGTCACCAGTCCCATGTCCTTGACGAAGATGTCGATGGTGCTCTTGATCTCCTGGTTGTCGGCGGCGACCATCCGGGCCCCGCGGTCGTCCAGCATGAACGAGGCCGCAGCGCCGTGCCGCAGCACCTCCCAGGTCTCCCCCGCGTCCAGTC
>CAXSEW010000688.1:0-2143 GCA_964236185.1 uncultured Nakamurella sp.
CCGGTGGAGCTGACCACGCTTCGCTTCGCCTTCGGCCTGCCCACCGCCGCAGCGATCGTGTGGCTGTCGGGTAATACCTTCTGGGTGCCGGACGTCCGCAGCTCCGCCGCCGTGGCCGGCCTGGCGCTGATTCCCGGCCTGCTCGCGATGGTGCTCTACTACGTCGGCCTGCGCCGCACGGCCGCCGCCAGGGCCACCCTCGCCGAGCTGGCCTACCCGCTGATCGGCGCTGTCATCGGCATTGCCCTGGGCACCGGCAGCGGTCCCTTCACCTGGAGTCAGTGGCTGGGCGCGGTGGTCATCGTCGCCGCGGTCACGGGTCTGTCCTGGCACGAGGCCAGGGCCCGGGTGCAGGCGATTGCTGCCCCGGTACTGCCCGCGCAGCCGGTCGGAGTGCTCAACTCACGGTGACTGTCGGCCCCCGGTGGAACACTTGGATCATGTTCAAGCGCTGCGCCGCCCTGCTGTGCACCCTGCTGCTGGTGGCCTCCTGCAGTTCGTCCGTTGCCGGTTCGGCGGTCCTCGCGGTGACCGGGGTGTCGGCCACCACCGGCGCGAGCTCGCTCGGGCCGATCACCGAGCCGACCACCACCCCACCCGCTGCGACCTCGTCCGGGTCGTCCCCGGCCGCCCCGACCAGCGGCGGGATCGGTGGGCCGACCCCGTCCACGCCACCGGGTCCCGTTCCTTCGGGATTGCTGAAGTTCTACAGTCAGCGCCTCGGCTGGACCGGCTGCTCCAGCTTCTCGACGAATTCGAACGATGCCCCCCGGTACGCCTCGTCCCAGCTGCAGTGCGCCTACCTGACGGTGCCGATGGCCTATTCGGACCCGGACGGCGCCACCATCAAGATCGGCGTCCTGCGCACTGTTGCCAGTGATCCGTCGACGCGGATCGGTTCGCTGCTGATCAACCCTGGCGGACCAGGCGGGTCGGCCATGTCGTTCGTCGGTCAGTTGGCGGTGCTGGGGTATGGCAAGACTTTGCGAAACCGGTTCGACCTGGTCGGATTCGACCCGCGGGGCATCGGCTCCTCGGTGCCGCTGATCAAGTGCCAGACCGACGCCCAGCTGGATGCGACGAGAGCGCGCACGTCGCGGTCGAACACGCCCGTAGCGGTGGCGGCGGCCAACGCCCAGTTGAAGCAGTACGCGGCGGCCTGCGTCACCGCCACCAGCGCCGGCGGAGTCGACGGCAAGACGTTCCTGGCCAACGTCGGCACCCGCGACGTCGCATCGGACATGGACGTGCTGCGGGCGGTGCTGGGCGATGCGAAACTGTCCTACACCGGCTTCTCCTACGGCACCCGGCTGGGCTACGTCTACGCGGAGAAGTTCCCCAAGAATGTCCGCGCCATGGTGCTCGACGGCGCCGTGGACCCGGACGCCGATCCGGCGACCGAAGCCCTCGACCAGAACAAGGGCTTCCAACAGGCCTTCGTCGCGTATGCGACGTCGTGTGCGCAGAAGCCGACCTGCCCGCTCGGCACCGATCCCGCCAAGGCCACCACCGTCTTCCAGTCCCTCAGCCGGCCGTTGCTGAACACTCCGCTGCCGGTGGCGGGCCGGGTGCTGTCCTACGGCGACGCCACGCTGGGGGTGGCCGAGGCGCTCTACGACAACGCCGAATGGCCGACCCTGACCACCGCGATCACCCAGCTCAGCACCGGGAACGGCACGGGTCTGCTGGCGCTGGCCGACCAGTACTACGGCCGCCTGCCCTCCGGGGTCTACGGCCAGCGGCCCGATGCGTTCAACGCGATCCGCTGCGTCGACGACCCGCGGATGACCGACCCGGCGCAGGTCACCAAGCTCAATGCCGAGGTGTCCGCCGCCGCACCGTTCCAGTACAGCGGCGATCCGGCCGCGGACATCCCGGATCAGTGCGCGTACTGGCCCGTCCCGTCCACCCTTGCGCCGCACATGCTGAAGGCGACCGGACTGCCGCAGGTGCTGGTCATCTCCACCACCGGCGACCCGGCGACACCGTATGCGAGCGGCGTGGACCTGGCCAAGCAGCTCGGAGCCCGGCTGTTGACCTTCGAGGGCACCCGTCACACCGCCTACCTGACGGCACAGGACAGTTGTGTCGACAATGCCGGCAACGCCTACCTGTTGAACCTCACCCTGCCCGCCGACGGGAT
>CAXSEW010000689.1:0-2141 GCA_964236185.1 uncultured Nakamurella sp.
CATCTGCCCGCTGCACGGCTCGAAGTTCGACGTGACCACCGGCACGGTACTGACTGGTCCGGCGACGGCGCCGCTGACCCCCGTCGCCGTCACGGTGACCGGCGGCGAAGTCTTCCTCTCCTGACCGATCGGGGGAGCCGCATGCTCATCGGGGGCGATGTTTCGGTGGCGGCCGGGGCGGTTACCTCACCCCTGCCGGCTCCGGTCCCAGGCGAAGGCACATCGAGCGACCAGCATCCATGCAGGACAACGGTGAGGACGGGTGCGCGTTGGCAGTCCAGAAGAGCACGCGATCGGTGGCACTGATCACCGGCGGGTCCAGCGGGATCGGGCGGTGCACCGCGACAGCGCTGGCCCAGATCGGTTGGGACGTCGTACTGGTGGCCCGTTCGCCGATCAGCCTGGCCGCGGCTGAGCAGGAGTGCGCCGGCGCGGGTGCCGAGGTGCTGGTGGTGACCGCCGATGTCGGCGACCAGGACCAGGTGGACGCAGCCTTCGCTGCTGCGGTCGCCCGCTTCGGACGGGTGGACGCCGTGGTCAACGCGGCCGCCGCGCTGGCCTACGGCCGGTTCGAGGACGTCCCGGCCGAGGTGTTCGACCGGGCCATCACCACCAACCTGCTGGGCACCGCCAACGTCGCCCGGGCGGCACTGCGCCAGTTCGGCAGCCAGCAGGGCGGTCACCTGGTGTTGATCGGGTCGCTGCTCGGCAAGATCGCCGTGCCGTACATGAGCTCGTACGTCACCGGCAAGTGGGGCGTGCACGGCTTCGTCCGGATCCTGCAGATCGAGGCCAGGCAGACCCCCGGGGTGTCGGTCAGCCTGGTGTCACCGGGCAGCGTCAACACTCCGGCCTACAGCCAGGCCGGCACCTACGCCGGCTTCGAGGGTCGGCCGCCACCGCCGATCGACCCGCCCGAGAAGGTCGCCCGGGCGGTACTGCGGGCGCTCGAGAAGCCGTCCCGCGACCGGTCCGTCGGGCTGGCCAACCACCTCGTGGTACTGGGCTTCCGCCTGCTGCCTGCGGTGTTCGACGTCATCGTGACACCGCTGATGAAGCTCGGTGGGCTATCCCGACGTCCGATGCCCGCCACCAGCGGGAACGTGCTGCACCCGGTCCCGAGCGGCGACGACCAGCACGGCGTCTGGGCGTTTCTCGGCAACCGCACCGACGGTGCGACGGCCCGCAGCGCGGCCTCGAAGGATGCCACCTCATGACCGGCCAGAGTGTGGACGCGATCGTCATCGGCGCCGGGCCCAACGGCCTGGTGGCGGCGAACGCGCTGATCGACGCGGGCTGGGAGGTACTGCTGCTGGAGGCGAACCCGTCGGTGGGCGGCGCTGTCTCCAGCGCCGACGTCACCGTGCCGGGATTCAAGTCCGATATGTTCAGTGCGTTCTATCCGCTGGCGGCCGCGTCGCCGATCATCCAGGGGCTGGATCTGGGCTCGCACGGGCTGACCTGGGTGCAGGCGGAGAAGGTGTTGGCCCACGCGCTGCCCGACGGCAATTCCGCCGTGCTCCACCGGTCGCCCGAGGAAACGGCCGCCGGTCTCGAGGAGTTCGGGAAGGGCGACGGGCAGGCCTGGCTTGACATGTTCGCCAACTGGCAGGGCATCCGGGACTCGTTGCTGGACGCCATGTTCACCCCGATCCCGCCGGTCAAGTCGCTGCTCAAGCTGCTGTCCCACACCAAGATCCGGGGCGCTCTGGACCTGGCGCGCCTCTCGGTCCTGCCGGTACGCCGACTGGCCGACGAGACGTTCACCGGTGATGGTGGCGGCCTGCTGTTGACCGGCAACGCCATGCATGCCGACGTCCCACCGGAAGCGGCCGGCAGCGGCGTGTTCGGTTGGCTGCTGGCGATGCTCGGCCAGGACGTGGGGTTCCCGGTACCGCGCGGTGGTGCGCAGAACCTGGCGTTCGCGCTGCAGAAGCGGTTCGAGTCCCTCGGCGGGCAGGTGCGACTGGGAGCCAGAGTGACCCAGGTGGTCACATCCGGCGGGCGGGCGGTCGGCGTCCGGACCGCTGACGGCACCACCATCAAGGCTCGCCGTGCGGTGCTCGCCGACGTGGTCGCACCGACGCTGTACCGCGACCTCGTCGGGCTCGACAAGATGCCGGACCGGGTTCGCGGCGACA
>CAXSEW010000690.1:0-2134 GCA_964236185.1 uncultured Nakamurella sp.
GCCGCAGCCGTCGCGTCGGCTCCGTCGTCGGTCGCCTCGTCGTCGGTCGGATCCTCGTCGTTGGAGTCCTCGTCCTTGGAATCCTCGTCGGTGGAGTCATCGTCGGTGGAGTCATCGTCGGCCTCGTCGGCCGAATCCTCGTCGGTGGAATCGTCATCGGCGGTGTCCTCGGCAGCCGAGTCGTCGACGCCGTCCTCCGCCGCATCCACCTCCGCCGCTTCGTCATCAGCACCGGAAACCTCCTCCGCCGCCCCGACATCTTCCGCTTCGTCGGCCGCTCCGGCCGGCAACGCGATCGTGGCGCTGAGCAAGGTTCCGGTGGGCGGCGCCGTCGCCGCGAAGGGCCCCGGCGGTGTCGAGATCATCGTCGCCCAGCCGACCGCCGGCAAGGTGGTGGCGTTCAGCGCCGTGTGCACGCACCAGGGTTGCGCGGTATCAGTTGCCAAGCCGACCGAGCTGGACTGCCCCTGCCACGGTTCCAAGTTCAACGCCCTGACCGGTGCAGTTCTCACCGGCCCGGCCACCGTGCCGCTGCCCTCCGTTGCGGTCAAGGTGTCCGGCGCGAGCGTCGTCGCCGGCTGACCAGCTGGTCCTCAACAGGGGCGTCCGCTCGCCTCCCGCCGCCGCCTCGCCTCGCCTCGGGTGATCACTATCTCAGGCCATTCCAGGGTGCAGCGCGCCCCGAAAGGGCCAATCACGGTGACCATGCACGGGTACGACCCGGGAGTCCGACCGGCCGGCGCCGGTGATCATCCACTCGGCACCACCCAGAAACGGAAGACGGGCCGGTCCCCCACTGCGCAAGCAGTGCGAGACCGGCCCGTTGTCGTCGTACCGGCAGGAACTACCGGTAGTCGCGACCCATGTCGTAGTCGTCCAACGGCACCGCGGTACCGGCGGAGACACCGAAGGTGTCGGCGCCGTAGTAGGTGTCGTCGAAGGAGGACATCGAGTACGCGGCGGACCGCGCCTCTTCCGTCGGCGCCACCGTGATGTCGCGGTAGCGGGCGATGCCCGTACCGGCCGGGATCAGCTTGCCGATGATGACGTTCTCCTTGAGACCGACCAGCTTGTCGGACTTGGCGTTGATCGCCGCGTCCGTGAGCACCCGGGTCGTCTCCTGGAAAGAGGCGGCCGAGAGCCACGAGTCGGTGGCCAGCGAGGCCTTGGTGATGCCCATCAGCGCGGGACGACCAGCGGCCGCCTCGCCACCTTCGGCCAGCACCCGACGGTTCTGCAGCTCGAACTCCTTGCGCTCGATGACCGCACCCGGTAGGAACTCGGTCGAGCCGGAGTCGATGATCGTGACGCGGCGGAGCATCTGCCGGACGATCACCTCGATGTGCTTGTCGTGGATCGACACACCCTGGCTGCGGTAGACCTCCTGGACCTCGCGAACCAGGTGCAGCTGCACCCGGCGCGGGCCCATCACCCGGAGAACCTCGTGCGGATCCACGTTGCCCTCGAGCAGGTGCTGCCCGACCGCGACGGTGTCCCCGTCGATCAGCAGTCGCTCGCTGCCGTCGACGGTCAGTGTCGCGAGACGCTGAGTCTTCGGCAGTTTGTCGTAGACAACCTCTTCGCTGCCGTCATCGGGGGTGATGACGATCTTGAAGAACTTGTCCGAGTCCTCGATGCGGATCCGTCCGGCGGCGTCGGCGATCGGCGCCTTGCCCTTCGGAATTCGGGCTTCGAAGAGCTCCTGGACACGGGGCAGACCCTGGGTGATGTCGCTGGAACCCGAGGCCGCACCGGTGTGGAACGTACGCATGGTCAGCTGCGTGCCCGGCTCGCCGATGGACTGCGCGGCGACGACGCCGACAGCCTCGCCGACGTCCACCAGCAGGCCGGTGGCCAGCGAGCGTCCGTAGCAGACCGCACAGGTGCCGATGGCCGCCTCGCAGGTGAGCACGGAGCGCATCTTGAGCGAGGTGACGCCAGCTGCGACTGCCGCCTGGACGTGCCATTCCCGCATGTCGGTACCGGCCGGGACGACAACAGAACCGTCGGGCCCGACAGCATCTACCGCGAGCACCCGGGCCTGGATCGAGGTCTCGACGAACTCGTCCTGCCGCAGTACACCGTCCGGACCCATCGCGGCGATCGGCAGTTCGACGCCGCGCTCGGTCCCACA
>CAXSEW010000691.1:0-2128 GCA_964236185.1 uncultured Nakamurella sp.
GCCGATCGCGACTCGGCAGCGGCGTCGGCCAGATCATTGGTCCAGGGCGGCGGGTCCACCACATCTGGGGACACGGCGCCGACGTGAAAGGTGCGGGCCGTGCGGCCGTAGAACCGCTCGTCGATCGCACGCACCCGGCGGCTGCGCACCACGCGCAGCATACCGGCCTCGACCAGCACGCCGACATGATGTGCCACAGTACTTTTCGGTCGGCTGAGCGCTTCGGCGAGTTCGGATACCGTCGCAGCGCGCTCGAGCAGCAGGTCCAGGATCGTCGTCCGGAGTGGATGGGACATCGCCTGCAGTTGCCGGGGCTCGGTGACGACGAGCCGATCGCGCAGCTCGTAGTCGGGATGACTATTGATCGACATAGTTAGAACAGTCTACTATTCCGGATCATTGGATCCCCGACCATCAACCGGAGTGTCGAGATGACCGAGATCGTTCTGTTCCACCACGCCCAAGGACTCACCCGGGGAGTCGCCGACTTCGCCGACACGCTGCGCGAGGCCGGCCATACCGTGCACACCCCGGATCTCTTCGGTGGCCGCACCTTCGACAGCATCGACGCCGGCATGGCGCACATCGAGGGAGTCGGCTTCGAGAAGCTGGTGGAGCGGGCCGAACGCGCGAGCGACGCCTACCCCGCCGACGTCGTCTACGCCGGGTTCTCCTTCGGAGTCGTGGCGGCCCAGAAACTGGCGCAGACCCGGGACGGCGCCCTCGGCGCGCTGCTGTTCTATTCCTGCGTGCCGACGTCCTTCTTCGGGCCCTGGCCGGCCGGGGTGCCGGTCCAGATCCACGGCATGGACGCCGATCCCCTGTTCGTCGGTGAGGGCGACCTGGACGCCGCCCGGGCCCTCGTCGACGACATCGACAACCCCGACCGAGCCGAACTGTTCCTGTACCCCGGCGATCAGCACTACTTCGCCGACAGCTCGCTGCCGTCCTACGATCCCGAAGCTACCGAGCTGCTGACCCGGCGCACGCTCGATTTCCTGGCGCGCATCGAGAGTTCGAGCGTGATGAAGGCGGTCTAGAAAATGCGCTGGTCACGGTGAGCTTCGAGTTCGTCCACGGCGACGGCACCGATGGCTGCGGGGCCCGTCGGCGGGTCGGTGAGCAAGGTGCCGGGCTGGGCCACCGCGGCCGCGCCGTACCGGAGAGCCAGCGCCAACCGGGTCGGAGCCGGCTGCGACGTCGCGGCGAGATAGCCGGCGAGGAAGGCATCTCCGGCGCCGGCCGTGTTGACGACCCGGTCGGCGGTGGCCCGTCCGTAGTACGCGGCATCGCCCTCGACCAGTACCGCCCCGTCACCGCCCAGGCTCACCAGGACGGTCTGCACACCGGCCGCGACGAGGTCACGAGCTGCGGCGCCCACCGCTCCCACCGTGGGTAGCGGCCGGCCGACGAGCTCCGACAGTTCTTCCGCATTCGGCTTGATCAGGTGCGGGAGGGCGTCGGGCGACCCGCGGAGCACCGCGGCCAACGCGGCACCGGAGCTGTCCAGGGCGATACGTCGACCCGACGCCCGGCCGCGGGCGACCGCGTCGATCAGGGCGGACTCGGCGAAACCGCGAGGCAGGCTCCCGCACCAGGCCACCCACTGTCCGGGCGCGCCGGCGTCCTGAGCCGCGGCGATCAGCGCCGCCACCTCGTCGGCCGAGAGCCCCGCGCCCGGCGCGTTGAATTTTGTGGTGGTGCCGTCCGTCTCGATCACCGAGATGTTGGTGCGCACGTCGCCGGACACCGGCACCAGGGCGACCGGCAGACCGTGCCCCGCAAGCAGTTCGGTCAGCTGGCGGCCGACGAACCCCCCGCTGGGTAGCACCGCGAGGGCCGGACACCCGGCAGCATGCAGGGTGAGCGCAACGTTCACGCCTTTGCCGCTGGGTTCGATCAACTCGGAAGTGGCGCGGTGGACCTCGCCGCGGACGATGGCTCCGACGTGAAGGGTCCGGTCGAGGCTGGGATTGGCGGTGACGGTGGTGATCATGCTGCCTTCCGGGCGAGAGTGACGTCGACGCCGGCAGCGGTCAAGGCGGTCATCGCCTCGCGGCTGATGCCGGTGTCGGTGATGAGTAGATCCACATCGGCGAGATCCGCGTAGCGGTGCAGACTTTCCCGG
>CAXSEW010000692.1:0-2119 GCA_964236185.1 uncultured Nakamurella sp.
GGACGAGTCCGGCAGAGGCGTTGCGCCCATTGGTGGACGAGGACATCGACCGGTTCCGGCAGGAGGATCCGAGACTGGCGCGGGGTGAGTTCCCGGCGCAATGTCTGGGCAGCGGCGCACTGCGCCGATTTGCTCTGGAACTGCGGGAGCAGCAGATCGAGACGATCTCCGCGGCCATCGTGGAAACGTCCCCGGACGTCCCGGACATCGTTGCGCGGGCCCATGCCGCGGCGCTTGTCTGGGTCATCCACACGATCACCGATCAGATCGGCCGCCACGTCCTGCAGGCCGACACCTCAGCCCCGGTGATCACGGAGATGAAGCGAACGGCGGACCTGGCGTTCGACCGTCTTGCCCGCGCCTTTGCCGACATCACCTGACCTCGATTCATGCTGCATTGCAAACAATCGACAGGAGTTTCGCATGCCCACCACCCGCGTCCTCATTTCTGGCGCCAGCATCGCCGGACCGGCTCTGGCATTCTGGTTGCACCGCTACGCCTTCGACGTCACCGTCGTGGAGAAGGCCCACGAAGTCCGCGCCGGCGGCCAGGCCGTCGATTTCAAGGGCCCGATCCACCGCACGGTCCTGCAACGAATGGGTATTCTCGACGCTGTCGAGCAGGCCGGCGTCGCCGACCACGACGGAGTGATCGTCAACGCCGCCGGCTGCAGGATCGGCGTCGTCCCGGGTTCCTTCTCCGGCGGCGAGATCAACGTGCCACGCGGCGATCTCGCCCGGATCCTCTACGACCTGACCAGCGACACCTGCGAGTACGTCTTCGACGATTCGATCACCACGCTCACCGATACCGGCGACGGCGTCGATGTCACCTTCGCCCGCAGCGCACCACGGACGTTCGACATCGTCGTCGGCGCCGATGGCATCCACTCCACCGTCCGCAGGCTCGCGTTCGGCCCGGAATCGGACTACGTCACCCATCTCGGGTATTACTACGTGCTGGCCGATCTGGACGCCGGCGACGATGACGTGCTCTACAACGAGCCCGGCCGGATGGTCGGCCTGGGCGGTTCGAAAGCGCCGGCATTCTTCGTGTTCCGCTCCAACCCGCTGCCGCCGACCCGGGACGACGTCGACGCCCAGCAGCAGGTGATCGACGCCTACCGGGGCGGGCGCTGGCGACTGCCGGAGCTGATGGCGAAACTCCGGGCGTCGTCGACGTTCTACCTGGACTCCATCAGCCGCGTCACCATGGACCGTTACGCCACGGGACGGGTGGCGCTGGTCGGGGACTCGGCCTACGGCAACGCATTGGGCGGGTTCGGTACCGGCCTGGCGGTCGTCGGCGCCTACGTGCTGGCCGGTGAACTCCACCGGGCCGCCGGCGACCACGCCGTGGCCTTCGCCGCGTACGAAACGAAATACCGCGATTACGCCTCGGTGTCCCAGAAGATCAATGCTGGACGCCTTCTCGCGCCCCGGACTCGCCTGGGCATCTTCGGGCGCAACCTACTCTTCGCCGGCCTGAAGTCCGGTCCGCTGATGAAGCTGTTCGACAAGCCGGCCAAGAACATCGCTCTGGACGACTACTCGGAACCGTCCATCGTCTGAACTCGATGCCAGGAAACAGTTTCCCGGTGGCGTGTTCGGCCTGCAGCTTGTTGCGGTCGAGAAGCGCCGCAGCGGTCGAGCACCGGACACCTCCTCGACATCGGGGCTGTGCATACTGCGCCGGTGACGCTGACTTCTCGCTTCTCGGTCATCGGGGGCCGGCGTTCGGCTCTGGGCTACTGGGAGTTGGCCGTCGGCCCGGGTGAACGGCACCAACCGCGAACGGACCTGGCCGCCCGCCCCGGCATGCTCGCTACCGATAGCGTGCCGCTGCTGACCGTCGCACACCTGTCGGACCTGCACCTGTGCGATTCCCAGTCGCCTGCCCGAGGTGAGTTCCTGGACCGCTGGTCGGATCTGGACTCCCCGCTGCGCGAGCACATCGGCATCATCGGCAGCTACCGCCCGCAGGACTGCCTGACGGTGCAGGTCGGCGCGGCCATGGTGGCGGCGATCAACGCGGTGGGAGCCGGACCGGTCGGCGGTGCGCCGATCGACTGGGCGATCGCCACCGGCGACGTCACCGACAGCGCGCAGACCAACGAGC
>CAXSEW010000693.1:0-1135 GCA_964236185.1 uncultured Nakamurella sp.
TGCGATCAGCTCAGGGTCGTGGGCACCTTGATGGTGCCGGCGATGATCTTCGCCTGGTAGTCGTCGAGCTTGGTCTTGATGTCGTCGATGGCGCCACCGGAGGTGGAGAACCCGACACCGTTGTTCTTCAGGTCGTAGACCTGGACGCCCGACAGCGGCTTGCCGGCGGCGACGGAAGCGATCATGTTGTAGACCGAGACGTCGACGTTCTTGACCGCCGAGGTGAGGATGACGCTCTTCACGTCGGCCAGGGTCGGCAGGTTGTACTGGTCGGAGTCGACGCCGACGGCCAGCTTGCCGGCCGCCTTGGCTGCCTTGAACACGCCGTTGCCGGAACCGCCCGCAGCTGCGTAGACCACGTCGGCGCCGCCGTCGTACATGCCCTTGGCGATCGTCTGGCCCTTGTCGGGAGCGTTGAAGCCACTGAAGTCCGGCGGCTCGGTGACGTACTTGTCGTCGATCTTGACGCTGCTGTTCGCGGCCTTGGCGCCCGCGTCGAAACCGGCCTGGAAGGTCTGGATCAACGGAGTGTTGACGCCGCCGATGAACCCGACGTGCCCGGTCTTGGACTTGAGCGCGGCGGCGACGCCGACCAGGTAGGAGCTCTGCTCGGCGGCGAAGGTCAGCGACGCAACATTCTTCAGCGCTCCGCCCTTGCGGGTCGGATCGGACAGCGAGGAGTCGTCGACGATGGCGAAGTGCACGTCGGGGTTGGCGGCGGCGACCGTGCCCATTGCGGTGGCGTAGTCGAAGCCGACGGCGATGACCGTGTTGGAGCCCTGGTCCACCAGCTGCTGCAGCCGGTCGACCTTCTTCTGGTCAGGCTCACCCACCGTGGCTGCCAGCTCCGCGACGAGCTTGACGCCCTTGGCCTCCGCTGCCTGCACGCCGCGGAACGCGGAGTCGGTGAACGACTGGTCGCCCTTCGGCCCGTCGTAGGCCATGCCGACCTTCGCCGTGCTCGGGTCGCCGGTCATCGCCGGGAAGGCACCCGCACCGGACGACGGGGTCCCCGAACCGGAGGTCATGGCACCGGACGACATCGCACCCGAGGACATGGCGCCGGAGCTCATCGCACCCGAGCTCATCGCACCCGAGCTCATCGCACCCGAGCTCATCGCACCCGAGCTCATCG
>CAXSEW010000693.1:1235-2103 GCA_964236185.1 uncultured Nakamurella sp.
CACCCGACGACATCGCACCGGAGCTCATCGCACCGGACGACATCGTGCCCGAACTCATGGACGAGGTCGAAGCGGCGGCGGCCGCGCTGGTCGTCGACGAACTCGAGGAGCCGGCGGTACTGCTGGAACCGCAGGCGCCGAGCACGAGAGCCGCGGTGGCGACCCCGGCAATCATGGACAGATTACGAGCGCGAAGCACGTGTTCTCCTTCTGTTCTTCCGGCCCGCCCCCGGATGAGGACGCGCTGCAGTAGTGCGTCCCCGACGGGTCCGATACCGGCTGGACGCTACATCGACCGCTGGCCTGCGGCGATACCGCTGGTGGCTCCGTAACCGAATCGTGCTGCAATCTCCTCGAGCGCCGCAGATGTCGCTTCCGAGAGGCAGCGGGGGCGGAAATCCGACGGCACGGCGGCCGCCCGATCTCGGTATTTGTCGATTCGCCACCTCCTACCGGAGTCAAATACGGCTGGTTCATCCGCGGATGAACACCGTGTGTCAACAGGGTCACATCGTGCTGGGACACCGCCCGATCGGGCGCAGGGTTAGCATCGATCAAGCCGCTCTGATCAACAACCGACGCTGCCGTCGACGGCGGGATCGATGCGGCGTCACCTCCGGAGGTCGAAGCACGCCCATGTCCTCATCCACCGTCCTCCGACCCGGGGGCAGCAGCGTCCCCCCGCCACGCCGCGGTTCGGTCTATCGAGGCGCCGAGGGCATGTGGTCGTGGGTCGCACACCGCATCACCGGTGTCCTCACCTTCTTCTTCCTCTTCGCGCACGTGCTCGACACGGCCCTGGTCCGGGTTTCGCCCGAGTCCTACAACAAGATCATCGAGACCTACAAGAACCCGCTGGTCAACCTGC
>CAXSEW010000694.1:0-2090 GCA_964236185.1 uncultured Nakamurella sp.
GGTGGCGACCGCCGAGGTCGGCGATCGAGCGTCCGGGTTCGTCTTCGTAGGTCTCGCGGCGGTCCTGGGCTGGTGGGTGTGGGAGTCCCGCTGGCGGCTGTGGCAGCTGTCGGCCTTCACCGCCGCGGCGGTGGTGTTGTTCGTCGGCAACATCGTGCTCGGCGCCGGCCCCACTGCCGGCCAGCTGCCCGGCCCCTACCAGATCTCGGCCGACGCCCGCAGCGTCGACGCGGCGAACACTGCGGCGGCGTCCTGGCTGGTCACCGGTGTGCCGGTGGACAGCGTGGTGTACGGCGACCGCACGTCCGGCCTGCTCGCCGCGGCCATCGGCGGCCAATCGACGGTGCTGCACGTGTCCACCAACATCGACGCCTCGCGACTGCTGTTGGACCCGGCCTTCACGGACAAGGACGTCGCGCTGATCAAGCGGGCGCACCTGGCCTACCTGATCGTCGACACCCGACTGTCCACCGGGCTGCCGCACCAGGCGTACTACATCGAGAGCGGCGAGTTCGGCGGCAACGAGCGCACCGGCCCGGTGCCGGCGGCGGCGCTGACCAAGTTCGCCACCGTGCCGGGAGTGCAACGTGTCTACGACAACGGTGCCCTGGTCATCTATGACGTGAGAGGTTTGAATAAATGAGCATCACCGACACCGGCAGCACGCCAGCCGAAGTCGACGCGCAACGGTCCCGGGGGGCCGGCGCCAGCTGGGCCACCGACCTGGGCTGGCGGATGGCGCTGGTCGTCATCGCCGCTGTACTGGTCGCCGTTTCGGCACCCGCGGCCCTGACCACCGTGGTCGTCGCCGGGGCCGCCGTCGTGGTCGTCGACCGGGTGGCGCGCTACCGCCGGCGCGGCATGCTCGACGCCGCACTGGTCGGGTTCGGCGCGCTGCTGGTCGTGCCGGGTCTGCTCGGGCTGCTGCTGAACTATCTCCCCGGCGGCATCACTGCCACCAACTGGGCCGTGGCCATGGTGCTGGCAGGGATCGGATCGCTGACCCTGGCCGGGCTGGCTCGCGGACCGGTGCCGCCGAGCCCGTTCCGCCCGCTGCTGAGCCGCCGGTCGATCCCGACCGCGGCGTGGTCGCTGGCTGCGGTGGCCGTGCTGGTGCTCGCGCTGACCCTGTCGGTGCGCTCGTTCGACCGGACCCACGTCGCGCCGGCCGATCTCGCGGCGACCGCCGTCCAGAACGGGTTGGCGACCGTCACCGTCTCGTCCGGTTCCCGCCAGGGTCCGTTCGAGCTGGACCTGGTCACCAACAGCGGCCGGAAAGCGGTGGCCCGCAACATCACCCTCGCCCCGGGCACCTCGGTGGACGTCGTCGTCGCAGTACCCGCCGGATCCCGGGTGACGGTGCAGCTGGTCACCCCCGGTACCACCACGCCGCTGCGGCAGCTGACCTTCGACTCCAGCGCGATGGGGACCGGCCGATGACCAACCCGACAACCTCACCCCGTCCGCTGCGTGTGCTGCAGGTCGTCCAGCGCTTCTATCCCGAACTCGGCGGACTGGAGACGCACGTCGCCGAGGTGACCTCCCGCCTTCGGGACATGCCTGACATCGAGATCACCATCCTGACCACCGACCGCAGCGGCAAACTGCCCACCGAAGAGCTGATCGGCGGGGTCCGGGTGCTGCGCCGCCGGTCCTATCCGGAGCACAAGGACTACTACTTCTCGCCCGGCCTGGTCGGCGTGATCCGCGGCGGTGGCTGGGATCTCGTGCACCTGCAGGGCGGTCAGACGTTCGTCCCGCTGATCGGCATGGTGGCGTCGCTGTCGGCCCGCATCCCCTATCTGCTGACGTTCCACACCGGTGGCTACTCGACCGCCGGTCGGTCGCTGATGGGCAAGGTCCGCACCCAGGCGCTGCGCCCGCTGCTGTCCCGGGCGGCGCGGCTGATCGCCGTCAGCCGATTCGAGAAGAAGGCTTTCGTCGCCGACACCGGAATCGACGCCGATCATTTCGTCGTCATCAACAACGGCGGTGCGCTGCCGGCCGTTCCGCCCGGCGTGCACCCCGTCCCCGGCACCATCGTCTCCAGCGGACGCCTGGAGAAGTACAAGGGCCATCACCGGGCGATC
>CAXSEW010000695.1:0-2066 GCA_964236185.1 uncultured Nakamurella sp.
GGCCTCATCGAAGGAATGAGCCCGCATGACTTCGCAGTCTCTGCCCCGTTCACCACGTTTGTCTCGCGACCGAGTACGACGTCGGCTCCGCTTTGCACACCGACCTGTCGTTGTGGCGGCGTATGTCGGCGTGCTGTTCGCCGGTGTCATGCTACCTGGCGCCGCAGCTTCGGCTGTAGCGCAGCCGGCGCCAACTTCTGCACAGCCGGCCAGCCGAGTCCGGGATCATGCACCCACTGCGCCGCAGGCCCTGACCGTCGACGACCGAACCAACCCGCTTGGTGTGCAGGACCTGCCGCAATTCGGGTGGCAGCCGACGGACCCTGACGGCAACGAGGTCCAATCCGGTTACCAACTGCACGTCATCGACGCAGCCGGTTCCGTCGTCTGGGATTCCGGGCAGGTCGCGTCCTCGGCCCAGAGCTGGGTGAGCTACGGCGGAGCCGCGCTCACCCCTGGTGCCACGTACTGGTGGTCGGTGCGCACGTGGGACCGCAGCGGTCTGGAATCCCCGTGGGCCGCCGCCCGGTTCGATACCGGGCTCGGCGACCAGGACTGGTCGGGGGCACAGTGGATCCGGCGAGCGCCCGCCGCGGGCAACGACTCGATCAATGACTACACGCTCGCGCGCTCGACGTTGGCCGTCAGCAGCGGCAGCCCGGTGGTCAGGGCGAGGGCCTACGTCGCCTCCATGGGCGACTGGCAGTTGGACGTCAACGGGAAGATCGTCGACAAGACCTCGTCCGCGGGCTATCCGGGCGAGGGCTACTACGACGTCTCCGACGTCACCGCGCTGGCCAGAGCAGGCAAACCGCTGACGGTCGGCGTTGCCTACCACTACTGGACCTGTAAGTGCCAGGGTCGGGCGAACGGCCCCATCCCGGGCGAAGGACCTTCGGGGCTACTGGTGAAAGTTGTCGTCCAGCACGCTGATGGCACGAGCCAGACGCTGGTGTCCGACGGCTCCTGGAAGGTCACCCAGAACGCCGCCGAGCAGATCTCCACGGTGACCTACCGCAACAGCGACTCCGGCGATCGGGTCGAGTACATCGACGCTTCCAAAGCTCAAAAGGGCTGGGACACAGCGGGCTACGACGCCGCTGCCTGGACGGCTGCACAGGTGATCGGCCCGAACCCGCGTCCGGCCGCAGCGAGCTGCGCGGCGTACGAGGGCGGCTCAGCGCCGTGTACGTTCACCCACGTCGTCGCCCAGCAGGCCCACCTCACCACCCAGGTCATCCACCCGGTCAGCCTCCTGCGGCTGCCGGACGGCACCGCTTTCGCTGATTTCGGCAAGATATATTCTTCGCTGCCCTCGGTGACACTCGACAAGGGTGTCGCCGGTCGGGCCGTCACGATGACCACCAGTGACCGGAGGGCGAACACCACCTTGTCCGCAGCCAGCGCGGTCGGCGCCCGGTCGATCATCTTGGGGTCGGTGGCCAACCTGCACGTCGGCGACCAGATCACCGTCGACGCCCCGGCAGACGGGTACGGCGCCGGAAATCCTGAAACCTCGACGGTCAGAGCGATCATCGGCACCACAGCGATCCTCGGGTCCGCCCTCCGCAAGTCGCACAGCGCCGGTGTCTGGGTGGAAAACTCCCGGGCCGGGACGTCGAAGCTGGACACCCAGGGCAGTGACATGCGCTTCTACTACACCGAGTCGGACGGTGCGCAGACGGCGGCGCCGACGAAGTACTGGGCGTGGCGGTACCTGGAGATCAGCAATCCAGGAGAGAAGCTCACCACCCAGGACGTCAGCGCCGTTGTCCAGCACACCGACGCGCCGCATGCGGCTACATTCGCCAGCAGCAGCTCCACGCTCGACTCGGTGTTCACCCTCATGCAGCGCTCGGCACTGCAGTCCGCGCAGGACACCTTCCTCGACACACCGACGCGGGAGAAGGGGCAATTCCTGGGTGACACCGTTGACGAATCATTCGCCTCCATGTCGTCGTTGGACGAGCGCTCACTGACCCGGGAAGCCATCGTTGATTTCATCAACTCCCAGATCCGTTACTGGGCCAACGGTGCCATGAACGCGGTTTATCCCAACGGTGATG
>CAXSEW010000696.1:0-2059 GCA_964236185.1 uncultured Nakamurella sp.
CGGCGCCGCCAGCAGGGTGAACAGCAGGCTGGTCGTCCCACCGGAACCGGCCAGCGCAACCACCGATCCGGCGGGGATCCCCCCTCGGGGCAGCACCTCCGCCAACGGGCCGGGGACCGTCAGCACCGATCCGGACACCGGTGCAGCCGGCCGGCTCACGGCCGGAGCCACAGCCGGGGTGCTCAACGTGGTGAGCACCGTCGCGCCGGCCGAACCCGAGATGCGGCGGCGTAGATCGGCCAGTACCTGTTGACGATCTGGCTCGAACACAAGTTCGATCATAGTGCAGTTCAGTGCGTGCCGGCAGGCTTAAAGTGTGGCAACCCAGTTCGACAGAACTTCCGCGCCGGCATCACCGGATTTCTCCGGGTGGAACTGGGTCGCCGACAGCGGCCCGTTCTCGACCGCGGCCACGAAGGCGTCGCCGCCGTGCTCGGCCCAGGTCACCACCGGCGGACGGAACTTCCCCGTGGCCACCAGCTCCCAGTTCCGCACCGCATAGGAGTGCACGAAATAGAACCGGGTCTCCGGGTCCAGCCCGGCGAACAGTCTTGAGCCCGGCCCGGGTTTCAGGGTGTTCCACCCCATGTGCGGCACGATCGGCGCCTGCAGCTTCTCCACCGTGCCCGGCCATTCGCCGACGCCGTCGGTCTGCTCCCCGTGCTCCACGCCGGATTCGAACAGCACCTGCATGCCGACGCAGATACCCAGCACCGGCCTGGAACCAGCCAGCCGGCGGCCGATGATCCGGTCGCCGCGCACCGCCCGCAAACCCGCCATGCACGCCGCGTAGGCACCGACGCCCGGCACCACCAGCCCGTCGGCCTGCAGCGCCGCGTCGAAGTCGTCGGTCACCTGGACATCCGCCCCGGTCCGCTTCAACGCCCGCTCGGCAGAAGCCAGATTGCCCGATCCGTAGTCCAGGATCACTACACCAGCCACAGCACACCTCCGGCGACGCACATCACCGCGAACAGCCCCATCAGCCCGGCACCGATGCGAGATCCATTGCGCCACAACGACACCACTCCGCCGACCAGAAACCCGCCGATGATGATCAACACATAGGCGAACCAGTTCACAGCACGCCCTTGGTGGAGGGGATGCCGCCGACCCGCGGATCGGGCTCGGCCGCCGCGCGCAGCGCCCTGGCCACCGCCTTGTACTGGGCTTCGCAGATGTGGTGCGGATCCCGGCCGTAGAGCACCCGCACGTGTAGTGCGATCCGGGCGTGAAAGGCCAGCGAGTCGAAGACGTGCCTGTTGAGCACCACCGGATAGTTGTTCCCGACGGTGAAACCCAGAACGGATTCCGGCTCCCCCACGTGGACCGAGAACGGCCGGCCGGACAGGTCCACCGCGGCATGCGCCAGCGTCTCGTCCATCGGCACGAAGGCGTCGCCGAACCGGCGGATCCCGGACTTGTCGCCCAGCGCCTGCGCCAATGCCTGGCCCAGCACGATGGCGGTGTCCTCAACGGTGTGGTGGGCGTCGATGTCGACGTCACCGGTGGCGGCCACCGTCAGATCGAACGAGCCGTGCACTCCGAACGCGGTCAGCATGTGGTCGTAGAACCGCACACCGGTCGAGATGTCGACGATGCCGGTGCCGTCCAGGTCGAGATCGACGAGCACGGAGGACTCGCTGGTGGACCGTTCGATCCGGGCGCGACGATTGCTGGTCACCACTGCTCCTTCGACACCACGGCGCTGACTGACAGGAAGACCTCGTTGTCCTGCTCGGTGCCGATGGTGGCCCGCAGGAAGCCGGGGATGCCCGGGTCACGGATCAGCACGCCGGCGTCGAGGTAGGACCGCCAGACCACGGCGGCATCGTCGAACCGGCCGAACAGCAGGAAATTGGCGTCCGAGTCGACCACCTGGAACCCGAGCCCGACCAGCGCTGCAGCAACCCGCCTCCGCTCGGCGACCAGCCGGGCCACCGAGGCGAGCGTGTCGTCGCCGTGCCGCAGCGCCGCCAGCGCCGCGGCCTGGGTCAGCACGGACAAGTGATAGGGCAGGCGCACCAACAGCAATGCCTCGATGACGGCCGGCGCGGCG
>CAXSEW010000697.1:0-2038 GCA_964236185.1 uncultured Nakamurella sp.
CGCTGCATGCCACCGATCCTGCCAAACAGAACCAGCGACTGCTCTCATTAGGCTGGGCAGCATGAGCGGTCGTACGCCGAATGAAGTAGATCGATGAGCGCTGCTGCGGGTCGCCACGCCAGGCAGGTCGAGCCGGGGCCGCGGACGACCGAGCACGCCAGGTTGGCCGAGTCGCCGTCGGCCGGCGGGCCATGGCGACTGTGGGGGCCGTACCTGTCCGGTCGGCAGTGGGGCACGGTCCGCGAGGACTACTCGGCCGGCGGCGACGCCTGGGCCTATCTGCCCTTCGAGCAGGCCGCCGCCCGGGCCTACCGGTGGGGTGAGGACGGGCTCGGCGGCATCAGCGATCGGTTCGGCTTCCTCAACTTCTCGGTGGCGCTGTGGAACGGCCGCGATCCGATTCTCAAGGAACGGCTGTTCGGCCTGACCAACGCCGAGGGTAATCACGGCGAGGACGTCAAGGAGTACTGGTGGGCGCTGGACGGCACCCCGACGCACTCGTACATGAGCTGGCTCTACCGCTATCCGCAGCAGGAATACCCGTATGCGTTGCTACGTCAGGCAAATGCCGCCCGCGGCCGGGACGAACGGGAATTCGAGCTGGCCGACACCGGCATCCTCGCGGACAACAGATTCTTCGACGTCACCGTCGACTATGCCAAGGCCGGTCCTGATGATCTGTGCGTGGTGCTGACGGCCACCAACCACGGGCCCGATGCCGCACCGCTGGACCTGTTGCCGCAGATCTGGTTTCGCAACACCTGGGCGTGGGGGACCGACGACCGGACCCCGGTGCTGCACACCCTCGACCCGGCGACGGTCGGCGCCAGGCTGCGCGCCGTCGAGTGCCTGCACGGCTTCCTCGGGCGCTACGTCGTCGCTGCGGAGGGCAGTCCTGAAGTTCTGGTGTGCCAGAACGAGACGAATGCCGTCGCGCTGTTCGGCGCGCCGCGCAACCGGGCGCCGTTCACCAAGGACGGCATCAACAACCGGGTGGTGCACGGTGATCCTGGCGCGGTCGACCCGTCCGGGTCGGGCACGAAAGCTGCATTCTGGTATCACTTCGATGCCATTGCAGCTGGTGCATCGGTCCAGGTCCGGCTGCGCATCTCCACCGAAGAGCCGGACTCGGACACCTTCGGCAGCGGGTTCGCCGCTGTGCTGGCCGACCGGAAGCAGGACGCCGACGATTTCTATGCCGCCGTGTTGCCGCCCGAGCTGACCGCGCAGGACGCCGACATCGCCAGGCGGGCCTTCGCCGGCCTGCTGTGGGGCAAGCAGCTGTTCCGCTACGACGTCCACCGCTGGCTGCGGGGAGACCCGGGCGAGCCGACGCCGCCACCCGAACGCGAACTTCCTGGTGCCAGAAATGTGAACTGGCAGCATCTCTCGCTCGCCGATGTGATCAGCATGCCGGACGAGTGGGAGTACCCGTGGTTCGCGTCCTGGGACCTGGCGTTCCAGAGCGTCGCCCTGGCCCACGTCGACCCGGCATTCGCCAAGGACCAGTTGCTGCTGCTGTGCCGGGAATGGGCCATGCACCCTAACGGTCAGCTGCCCGCCTACGAGTGGGCGTTCTCCGATGTCAACCCTCCCGTGCACGCCTGGGCGGCCTGGCAGGTGTATCTCGTCGACGGCGGGCGGGACCGGGACTTCCTGATCCGCATCTGCACCAAGCTGCTGCTCAACTTCGCCTGGTGGGTCAACAACAAGGATGCGGACGGATCCAACCTGTACGAGGGCGGATTCCTCGGGATGGACAACATCGGGTTGTTCGACCGGTCGAAGGAGGTGCCCGGCGGCTACCGGCTGGAGCAGTCCGACGCCACCAGCTGGATGGCCGTCTTCAGCCTCAACATGCTGCAGATCTCGCTGGAGCTGGCGATGACCGTGCCAGCGTGGGACGACATCGCCACCAAGTTCCTCGAACACTTCCTGGCCATCGGCAAGGCGACCCGCGAGTTCGGCTCGCAGAAGGTGTCGCTCTGGGATCCTGAAGACGGCTTCTACTACGACATGCTGGTGCTCCCGGACGGCA
>CAXSEW010000698.1:0-2011 GCA_964236185.1 uncultured Nakamurella sp.
GTCGGAAAGGTCACCACCCTCGGCGTGTTCGGTCACCAGCGCCACCCGGTACTCGTCCGCCACCACGTCCAGCACGCCCACCACGTGCGGATGGTCGACGGCCGCAGCGAGGGCAGCTTCCCGGCGCACGGCCGCGAGCTGATCCGGCGGGAACACCTTCAGAGCCACCGTTTCACCCGTGGCCATCCGCTGACCGCGCCACACCTGTGACGATGCCCCGGTGGCGAGCAGCTCTGTCGCTTCATAGTCCCCGACCGCGAACGTCATGGAGGCGACGCTAGAAGGTTTCGCCGACACGGCGCGGTGTTGTCCACATTGGTCAGCAGGGCAGCAGGTCCACCGGACCCGGCTGGGTATGAGTGCTGCTCTTCGTTCCGCCTGACTGTCGGTGCTCCGGCGTAGCTTGACCTCATGCCCGAATCCAGCATCCAGGCCCGGCCTCCGGTCATCGAGGCGACGGTCCCCGGCCCAGCGCAGGTACCGCCGAAGGAAAGAACCCCCCGAGGGGTACGCCGGTCGGCGGTGCCCGTGCAATTCGTGGAGCCAGGGTTGGTCGACTACCAGGACGCCTGGGACTGGCAGCGCGATCTGGCCGCTGCCCGCGCGCAGGAACGCGGCCCGGACACGGTGTTGCTGCTCGAGCATCGGCCCGTCTACACCGCTGGGCGTCGGACCGAGCCGGCCGACCGCCCGGCCGACGGCACGCCGGTCGTCGACGTCGATCGCGGCGGCCGGATCACCTGGCACGGCCCGGGCCAGCTGGTGGGTTATCCGATCATCGGCCTGACTCAGCCGGTCGATGTGGTCGGCTACGTCCGGCTGCTGGAACAGGCGTTGATGGTCGCCTGCGCGGATCTCGGACTTGCCGACGTCGGACGTATCGCCGGACGCAGCGGCGTCTGGTTACCGGCGGACAACCGCCCGGAGCGGAAGGTCGCCGCCATCGGGGTGAGGATTGCCAAGGGCGTCACCACCCACGGTTTCGCGCTGAACTGCGATCCTGACCTCAGCGCATTCGACCGCATCGTGCCGTGCGGCATCCGCGATGCCGGCGTGACGTCGTTGTCCGCCGAGTTGCCCCGCCGGATCGGCGTCGCGCAGGCGCTCGGGGTAGTGCGATGCCGGCTTCAGCAGGCGCTGGACGGGCAGCTCGAAGTGGACGACACCACGCTGATCCGGCCGAGCACCCAGGCGCCGGCGACCGCCGGCATCGACTGGCGGCTCGATCCTGTTCTGGCGGGACCTCCGATCGGGCAGGATGACACTAGCGCCGACCCCCGCGTCGGCGGACAGTCCGCGCCAGGAGACCGAATCCGGGCCGGAGCGACGACATCCTCCAAGGAGTTGACATGAGTTCTTCTACCAGTGTCCCGAGCACCACCGTCCTGGCCGCCAAGGCCGGGGACGTGGCGGACAAGGTCGTCGACCAGGCACAGGAAGTCGCCGGAAAGGTTGTCGACCAGGCCCAGGAAGTCGCCGGCAAGGTCGCCAGCCTGGCCACTGACGCAGCGCACGAGCTGGCCACCAAGGCCGGGGATGTCGCTGAAAAGGTCGCTCATTCGCTGGGCGACTCGGCCCAGTTGCTGACCAAGCGCACTGGTAGGTCAACGGCCAAGACCGGGAAGAAGGCGGCGAAGGCCGCCCGGAGCCACCGAGCATTGGCGATGGAGCACGCGAAGGCGCTGGCCGCGGCGGGCCGCGCTGAAGCCGGAGAGGCCGCGTCCGCGCTGGCCACTCTCGCGAACGAGCAGGTCGCCAAGGCAACGGGCAAGGCCTCGAAGGCAGCCGCGGGTCTGGCTGCAGCCACCGCGTCGGTCGACAAGAAGGCTGTCAAAGCCGCGAACGCCGGCAGTAGGAAGACGCACCCGGTCCGGCTGATCCTGCTGGTCGCGCTGGTTGCTGCCGCGGTCGCCGCCGTTACCAGAGCCTTGCGGGCGCCCACGTACCCGGCGCCGGAGAACAACCCGGCGCCGGTCGCGCCGGCGACGCCGACCGCACCGGCCGGCGAGGC
>CAXSEW010000699.1:0-2009 GCA_964236185.1 uncultured Nakamurella sp.
GGCCTATCTGTCGGACACCATGCGGTCCATCCGCCGCCACGCCCGGATCACGCCGGATCGCGCCGGGGAGTTCTGGGTCCGGGTCGATCAGCTCGTCGCCGAGTTCAACCGGCTGCCCCGCGAAGGCGACAGCGTGCACGGTCTGGTCATCGGCCTCTATCCGACGGACTATCCGACTTTGCCGCGCGAGGTCAATCCGTGAGGTCGATTGATCCGCGGGCGTCCTTCACTGGGGCCAGCCGGTTACGGAAGGACACGGGTGGCGAGTAGGCCGGATCATCGACCCGTTCGGCCACGAGTGGGAGATTGCGCGGCCCCCTGCCGATTGTCCACCGAGCTGCATCGGGACCGCACTGGAGTATGCGCATGGTGTGAAAGAAATGAGTTTCCTGGACCCCGTCGATCCGAAAGGTCGCCGTTCGTAGTAAGCATGACTGACCGATCGCCGACCGCACCCCGACGAAGGGCTTCGCTGATGACCTCCTCCACCGAGCGCACCGGGTACGCCGATGTGAACGGCCTGCACATGTACTACGAGCTGCACGGCGAAGGCACGCCGCTGGTGCTGCTGCACGGCGGCCTGCTGACCATCGACATCAACTTCGCCGGTTTGATTCCCACCCTCGCGCATCGTCATCAGGTCATCGCCGTCGAGCTGCAGGGCCACGGCCGCACCGCCGATATCGAACGCCAGATCACCCCGGCGCACTCCGCCTCCGACGTTGTCGCACTTCTCGATCACCTGGGCATCGACCGCGCGCACATCCTCGGGCACAGCATGGGCGCCGCGGTGGCGTTGGAGCTGGCGGTCCACCACCAGTCCCGCGTCCGGTCGGTCGTTCCAATCTCCAGCAGTGTCCGGCCGGACGGCATGCACACCGACCTGAGCGACCCTTCCTTGTTCGCCACCTCTACCCGGATGCCCACCGCCGCGGACTTCGCCGAGTTTTCCGATGCCTACCAACGGTTGTCGCCGCATCCGGAGCACTTCGAGCAATTCATGAGCACGCTGTCGTCGTCGCAGGCAGACCTGCAGGGCTGGTCCGACGAGCAGCTGGCCGGCATCTCCGCTCCGGTGCTGATCGTGCTGGGCGACCATGATTTCGTGACACTGGAACACGCCGCCCTGATGAAGGATTTGATTCCCGGTTCGCAGTTGGCCGTGCTCCCGGGCACGACCCACATGGAGGCGACCAGGCGACCGCAGTTCCTGCTGCCTCTGCTCGAGGCGTTCCTCGACTGACGTCCCGGGTCACACCCCGGCCTTGACCCACTGCGCACAGTCGCGGTGGTCAGGGCCGGCGGGCCAGCACGAAGGACTGCGGCAACTTCTGCACACCCTCAGGGCCTCGGGTGAGGCGTGTCTGGACAACGCCGCCCAGTTCATCGATCGCATCGGCCACGTGTTCGGCGGTGTACAGGTGAGCAGTGAGATCGATGTCGTGGCCGTAGGCGTGAGCAAGGTGCCGATCCCCGACGCCGCTCTGGTGACCGGTCAGCAGCCAGCCGCCCGGTCGCAGCACCCGGAGCATTTCGGCCAGCACGGCGGAGAGGTGGTCCCGTGGCGTGTGAATGATCGAATACCACGCGATCACGCCGGCCAGGGAGCCACTGTCGACGTCCAGCTCGTCGATGCTGCCCACTTCGAACTGCAGCGCCGGATGGAGAGCCGCTGCCACCGCGACCATCTCCGGCGCCAGGTCGATCCCGAAGGCGTCGGCACCGCGGTCGCTCAAGTACTGGGTGATCCGGCCCGGGCCGCATCCCGCGTCCAGCACGCGACCACGCCCGCGCACCCGGTTCGCAAAGTCTTCAAGCATCGCCAGGTCGAGCAGAGCCTCGATCTGCTCGACGCGGATCAGCTCGGCGTAGTCGACGGCGACGGTGTCGTACGCGGCACGGGTGGACGCCCATCGATCTGCCATCGTGAGCACCGTACTGTGCCACCGACTACAGCGCGGACAGCGCCTTCCACTCGTCGGGGGTGTAGATCCAGTCGTACAGCGAGT